>DASXLB010000009.1 GCA_036496585.1 Vicinamibacterales bacterium | reverse complement strand
AACGCGTTCGAATCCCTGCCTCACCGCCAGTTTTGATCTCGGATTTATTGATCGTTTCTACGTGCGGGATTCCCCCTCGACACCTCTCCAAAACAACTCGTCGAGGCTGTAGCGGAAAAGTGTTACCTGGTTCCGGTGCTTGTGCAGCGCTGGGACCGGAGAGAATCTCGCGCACCTCGCTCGACACACGGCACACCGACAGCGCCCTTTCGCGCCGCGCCAACGCCTCCCTCGATGCCAGCGACCTCGAGGATCCAGAAACCGGGATGTGCTCCTAGTACTGTCCTCGATTAGGGGATAGACCTGCGGGCGCGCCGCCGTGAGAATCCAGTTCCCGGCTCCAGAGGGCGACCCGGCGGGAGGGTTCGAATGGGGTGCTTTCTTCGCGACAGACGCGGCTGGTTCGGTGCGGCGGTGGCCATCCTTCTGACGGCGTTTGCACCGCCGGCAAACGCGCAACCGCCCTTCGTAGGCGTCCTGGACGACGCGACGGATGCGGTAGCCGCCGTGCGAGCGCTGAAAGCTGGAGTGAGCCGCCCCGAGGACGAGCCGGCCCTGCTCGTCGAGTGGCGGCGGGTAGCGCAGGAAGAAGTGCAGGATCAGCAGGTTCAGCCCGCGCGCCGCGTTCGCGGCCGCCACGCGCTTCAGCGGCAGCACCGGTGAGCGATCCGAGAGTATCCGCTCGTAGATGCGGGAGCTGAGATGCGGTGTCGGTGCGGCCAGATACTCGTCGATGAACACCGCGATGCCGCCAGCCAGCGCGCCCTTCGATGGACCTTCCGCGCCGGCGACGACGACGGAGCCATGCACGTCCCCGGCCTCGAGGAGGCGGCGCCACAGCGCTGGCAGGGCGGAGCGCACCTGCGGCGTCGTCTTGAACGCCGGGTCGAGGAGACCGGCCAGTTACGGGAGATCGTCCGGTCGGATCAATCTTGAGTACATCGCGCCGTCGCAGTGAGCCGGGGAGTGTAGCAGGCGATCCCGAGTGGTCGCGGTATCCGGGACATAATCGGCGTCATGCGATTCATCGCCGCCGCCGTGCTCTTCACCGCGCTCGTCGCCGGTCCGGCCTCCGCACAATCGGGCCCCAACGACCAACGGGCCCGCGCCATCTACAAGGAACTCGTCGAGATCAACACGACCGACACGCCCGCCGGCAGCGTGACGAAGGCCGCCGAGGCGATGGCGGCGCGGCTCAAGGCGGCCGGATTCGCCGAGGCGGACATCCACCTGCTCGGTCCCGATCCGCGCAAGTTCAACCTGGTGGCGCGCTACCGCGGCACCGGCGCGAAGCGCCCGCTCCTGCTCCTTGCGCACCTCGACGTCGTCGAGGCCAAGCGCGAGGATTGGTCGTTCGATCCCTTCGTCTTTCGCGAGCAGGACGGCTGGTTTTACGGCCGCGGCACGAGCGATGACAAGTCGATGGCGTCGCAATTCGTGGCCAACCTGATTCGCCTCAAGGAAGAAGGCTTCACGCCGGACCGCGACCTGATCCTGGCGCTGACCGCCGACGAGGAAGGCGGCGACTTCAACGGTGTCGACTGGCTGGTCAAGAACCACCGCGATCTCATCGACGCGGAGTACGCCGTGAACGAAGGCGGCGGCGGCACGATGCGAAAGGGGAAGTACCTGACGAACGAGGTGCAGGCCAGCGAGAAGGTCTACCTGGATTTCCATCTGGCCGTGACCAACGCCGGCGGCCATAGCTCGCTGCCGGTGAAAGACAACGCGATCACGCATCTCGCCGAGGGGCTGGCGCGGCTCGGCGGCTGGGAGTTCCCGATCGAGTTGAATGCGGTAACCCGCACCTACTTTGCGCGTTCGGCGCAGGTGGAGGCGGATCAGGCGACGGCGGCCGACATGCGCGCCGTGTCGCAGCCTACGCCGGATCTGGCGGCCGCGGCGCGCCTCGCGGCGCGGCTCCCGTACTGGAACTCGATGATGCGGACGACGTGCGTGGCGACGCGGCTGGCTGGCGGCCACGCCAACAACGCGCTGCCGCAGCTGGCGACGGCGAACGTGAACTGCCGCATTCTGCCTGGCGCGTCGCCCGACGCGGTGAAGGCGACGCTCGAGAAGGTCCTCGCCGATCCACAGATCACCGTCGCTTTCGTCGACGACGCCAAGCCGAGTCCACCGGCGCCCCTTCGCGAAGACATGATGACCTCGGTCGAGACGCTCACCACCGCGATGTTCCCGGGAGTGGTCGTGGTGCCGGTGATGAGCACGGGCGCCACTGACGGGCTGTTCCTGCGCAACGCCGGCATTCCGACGTTCGGCATCGACGGCACGTTCGGCGACGTCGACGACGTCCGCATGCATGGGCGCGACGAACGAGTCGGGGTCAAGCAGTACTTCGAGGGACTCGAGTTCCAATACCGACTGATCAAATCGCTGTCGCGGTGAACGAGCTGCACGTGTCGACCGCGGTCACGCACGGACCTGACGCCGGTTTTCAAGCAAGCCTGGCGGCGAACGATAGCTGCGCGTCCTCCAGGTCCATCTTGACGGGCGCCGGCCGCAGCGGCGGCAGCGCGTCGAAGGGCAAGCGCGGCATATAGCGCTCGCGGCCGGCGTCGAACTCTTCGTAGATGTCGCGCGCCAGCGACACGGGCGCGACGACGCGCGCGGCGCCGCCGAACCCGAGAATCCACGATCGCAGCGGTCGGTCGTCGCAGACGGCGAGCCGCATCACGATCGACCCATTGTCGCGAGTGCGGATCTCCTGCGAGCGATGCCAGTCGCGCGCCCCGACGCAGGCGGCGACCTCCGCGTCGAATTCGATCTCGATCGCCACCGGCCGCCCCGAGAAGGCGCCGAGGGAATGGGCGAACGGCTCGTCGGGCAGCGGCGTCAACTGGAGTTTCGAGGAGGCACGCTAGGCGAGAAAGGACAGCGCGGGGCCGGCCCGAACCGATCAGGCCTTCGTGTCGGCACGGGCTGGGCGCTCAAGCCGCGGCCGCGCCGCGTCGCAGCTACGGAAACTCGCGTCGGTATCGATCGTTCTCCGCCTTCATCTCGGCAAGAAAGTGGATGAACTCGGGCGCCTGCCGGATGCGGTTCAGGAAGGCATCGCGCGTGTAGCGCGGATAGAGGTGGTAGCCCGAGACCGCCGACTCCCGCAGCCACTTCACCGCCTCGGCGCCCTTGCCCTCGAGCGCATAGATGCAGGCGATGTCGTAGGCCGCATGATGATAAAGCGGGTCCTTGAGCGGGTGTTTCGCGAGGACGAGCGGAATCTCGGCTTCCGCCGCCTGAAAATGTCCTTCGGCGGCATGCAACAACGCCTGCGTCGGCGGCAGTTGGAGCTGATTGCCCGGGGTCTTCGCCCACGCGTCGAGGACCTTTTGAGCCTCATCCAGACGACCCTTGGTCATCAAATACATGACTTCTACTCGGTTGTCGTGTGGAACCGTCCGATCGGCGGCGTAGTCGTCGAATCTGGACTGCACCTCATACAAGAGCAGTCTGTTCTCCTTGAGGGCCTCACTCGTCGGATCGATCTCAATCGCGCGGCCGTTTTCACGCACGGCGAGATCTTCCAGTCCGAGGTGGGCGTACATGTACGCCAGCTCGCCGTGACCGACGTTCGGATTGAGCTGGTTCGCTGACAGCACTTCGCGCGCCGCCGCTTCGGCCTGGTAGTCTCCGAATTCGCTGTAGAGCAGCTGAAAGCGCGCCAGGTGCGTTTCCGCCAGCTGCGGGTCGAGCGCCTGCGCCCGATCGATCTCCTCTTTCGCGTGCTGCATCCAGGCCGGCTGGGTGGGTTCGATGAACACCGCCAGCACCGCGTAAGCATAGGCGAGCTGCGCGTGGGCGAGCGCGAAGTTCGGGTCGGCCTCAATTGCTTTCTCGAAGAAGTTGATGGAACCGTTCACCATCTGTGACGAATCGCGCATGCGCTGGTCGAAGTTGTAGGCGCCCTTGAGATAGAACTCGTAGGCGACCGGATTCGACGTGTAGTGCTTCGTCAACGCCGCCTCTTGCGACGCGTCCAGCTGCAGCCGCAGACGCGACGCCACCTGCTGCGCGACCGTATCCTGGACAGTGAAGATGTCGGCCATCCTGATATCGAAACTGTCCGACCACAGCGATTGGCCGTCGTCACATCTCAGGAGGTTGACGTTCACCCGTAGCCGGTCGTCGACGCGTTGAAAGGAGCCTTCGAGCACCGAGTCGACACCGAGCTGTTTCGCGGCGGTGAGCGCGTCGGTCTCTTCCTTGAGATATCGCCGCACCGCGCTGGTCGGGCGCACGATGACGCGGCCGGTCTGGCTGACTCTGCGAATCGCCGCATCGGCGATGCCCAGCCCCAGGTAGTTGTCTCCCGCATCGAGCGACTTGAGCGGCAGCACCGCGAGCGACCTGATCGACGGGTGACCATGCCCGTGACTCCACCACACGAAACCGATGGCGCCTCCCACGAGCACGAGCAGGCCCGCGGCGGCGATCGCCAGCACCCGGTGTCGCCGTCTGCCGGCGACGGCCGTGTCACCGGCCGCTGTCTCCGTCTTGTGATACGTCCGTTCGAACGCGAGTCGCTGGCGAAGACTCTGCAGGTCGAGAAGGAGGTCCTTGAGCGTCTGGTAGCGCTCGTCGCGATTTTTCCGCAGCGCCTTGCCGACGATGCGTTCGAGCTCGGGCGGCAACCCGGAGACGTAGCGGGAGAGCGGCAGCGCGTCCCGGTCACTCAGGATCGCCGCCATGATTTCGTAGAGGCCCGAGCCCTCAAACGGCAGGTGGCGGGTGGACAGTTCGTAGAGCACCACACCCAGGCTGAAGACGTCAGTACGCGCATCGATCTGCTGTCCGCGCGCCTGCTCGGGCGACATGTAGGTGGCGGTCCCCATCACCACGCCGGAGTCGGTCGGGTGATCGGCACGCGTCGGCGCGTCACCGTCCACGTCCGGCGCTTCGCGCCCCGCAATTTTCGCCAGGCCGAAATCCAGAACCTTCGCGATGCCGTCGCTCCGCAGGATGATGTTTTCCGGCTTGATGTCCCGATGGACGATGCCGCTGGCGTGAGCGGCGGCGAGAGCGCTCGCGACCTGGACCCCCACGTTGAGCACGTCGTCGATCGGCATCGGCGTCGTGCGGACGCGTTCCCGCAAGGTCGAGCCTTCGATGAATTCCGTGGCGATGAAGGATGTGGAGCCGGACCGGTCGATCTCGTAGATGGTGATGATGTTGGGATGGTTCAACCCGGAGGCGGTTTTGGCTTCCTGTTCGAAGCGCCGCATGCGATCGGGATCAGCAGCCACTGCTTCCGGCAGGATTTTCAGTGCGACCTGACGGTCGAGGCGTGTGTCCCGCGCCAGATAGACCTCTCCCATGCCCCCGGCGCCCAGGCGGGAGAGGATTTCGTAGCGACCGAGCTTTGTGCCGGAATTCAGCACCGCCAGCGTACGTGCAGTCGGGCTGCCGAGCAAATCGTCTCTCCGCGTAGCATGGTCCGCTAGACTCGGTCGCTGCCGGAGCGTTCGCCACGACGCGGCGCGCCTTCAGCATTGGAGGTCGCATGATCCGTACAGCGGGCCGGTCGCTCCTTCGCCAGCCGTCGTTCACGCTCGCCGCGGCTGGCACGCTCGCGATCGGGATCGCGGCAACGACCACGCTCTTCACGACGGTCAACGCCGCGCTCCTGCGGCCGCTGCCCTACGCGCACCCCGAGGAGCTCTACGCCGTCCGCACCTACTTCCCTGACGGGCGCTTCACCATCGGGATGGTGGGCACCGAGGAGCTGGCCGCCGTGGCGGCGCAGACGGACGTGGTTTCCGGCGTGGCCTGCACCGTGCGCGTGGACGGGACGCTCGGCGACGGCACGGGATCCGAACCCCGCCAGATCGTCGCTTACGCGGTGTCGGACGGCTTTTTCGATCTCTTCGGGGTGCCGGTCCAGACCGGCCGCGGGATCAGCGCCGCCGACGACGTGCGCGGGGCGCCATCGGTCGTCGTGCTGTCGCATTCCCTGTGGCAGAACGCTTTCGGCGGCAGGCCCGACATCGTCGGTCAGTCGATCGCCATGTCGGGGCGTCCGGCACGCGTAGTCGGCATCGCGCCGGCCGGCTTCGATGTTCCGGTCGGCACCGACGTGTGGACGAATGCCTGGTTCCCTCTCAGTGTCGGGCACGCCTACGAAGCCTACGTCCGCGCGCGGCCGGCCGTCCCCCTGGCGCAGCTCCAGGCCCGCATGAACCAGACGTTCGCTTCGCTCGCCAGGAAGTATCCCGAGCAGGAGACCGGACGCGCCTACGCCATCCGCCCGCTCCTCGCGGCCACGGTTGGCAGCCTCGGGCCGATTCTGTTGATTCTCTTCGGCGCGACGGCGCTGCTGCTGGTGCTCGCCGCCGTCAACGTCAGCAACCTGATGCTGGCGCGAACGACCAGCCGCGTGCGCGAGACCGCCGTGCGGACCGCGCTCGGAGCCAGCCGGGGTCGGATCATCGCGCAGCTCCTCAGCGAATCGGTACTCGTTGCCATCGCGGGAGCCATCGCCGGCAGCCTGCTCGCCTACCTTGCTGTCCAACTGCTGCTTCACTTCGGCGCCGGGCGGCTGCCGCGCCTCGGTTCGCTCTCAATCGACTTCAGGGTGGCCGCCTTCGTCGCGTTCGTGGCCGGCCTGACGGGCGTGCTGATCGGCATCGTCCCGGCGCTACGGATGGCCGACACCGATGTCACGTCGCTGCTGAACGAAACGGGCCGCTGCGTCCGTGGCTCGCGCAAGACGCGGCGGCTGCTCGGCGCGTTCGTGGTGGCGGAAATCGCCGTTGCGGTGGCGATTGTCGCGGGCGCCGGCCGGCTCGTGCGCAGCTACAGGAACGTCGAGAGCCTCGACCCCGGCTTCAATCCGCGCGGGCTGCTGGTGCTCGACGTGGCGCTGCCGGCGCCGCAGGCCCCGTTTCAGGCGCGGCGCAACGCCTGGTGGGATCAAACTGAAGCCGCGCTGCGCTCCTCCGGCGCCACAGCCGCGGCCGCGACCTCCTCGCTTCCGCTCGAACCGCACGAGTGGGATTCGACGGTGTTCGTCGACATGGTCGCGCATCCAGACGTGCCCGTGGACCGGCGCCCGAACGCCCGGCTTCGTCTGGTGACGCCTGACTTCTTCCAGACGATGGGCATCCGCATGCTCGACGGGAGACCGCTCACGCGCGCCGACGACACGCATTCCCAGATCATCGGCGTAGTCAACGAGGCGTTCGCCAGGCGCAATCTCGGCGGCGCAAGCCCGATCGGCGAGCAAATCAAGGGCCTGCACGGGCATCGTGAGGGGAACGGGTTCGTCGACGACTACGTCCGCGTCGTGGGTGTGGTGCGCGACGTGAAGTATTCGGCCCTTTCGGGTCCGACCGAGCCCGTTCTCTACGTCCCGTTCGCGCAGTTCGTGGCGGCACGCGCGTCGATCGTGATCGCGACCGCCGACAACGCTCCCGAGCGGCACGCCGCCGGGTTCGTAGCGGCGCTGCGCAAAGTCGAGCCACGCCTGGCGATCGAAGCCACGCCTCTCTCGGCCATTGTCGCGGCGTCGCTCGATCGCGAACGTCTCGGCATGTGGCTGATGCTCGGGTTCGGCGTCGCGGCGCTGTTGCTCGCGGCCGTGGGGATGTTCGGCGTCATCGCCTATGTCGTGTCGCAGCAGACCGCCGAGATGGCGGTCCGCCAGGCGCTTGGCGCCACACGGGGACACGTCGTGCGGAGGGTGATGCGGGAGGGCGCAGGTGTCGCGTCGATCGGCCTGGCGGTCGGCGTAGGGGTTGCGTGGTGGACAGGCCGGCTGGTCGCCGGGTATGTGTTCGGCGTCAGCGCGCGGGATCCGGTGGTGCTCGGCGTAAGCGCCGCCAGTGTCGGCTGCCTGGCGTTGGCGGCGACGTGGCTGCCGGCGCGGCGGGCCGCCGCGCTGGAGCTGGCCCGCGCGCTGCGTGAAACGTGACGACGACCGACGGCGATCCCGCGGCGAGCGTCGCGGTCTACCTGGCGCCTGAGACTTCGGCGATGAAGCCGGCCACCTTGCCTTGGATCTGATCCGGCGGCAAGTCGTAGCGGGCGCGGGAGTCCGGTTCACCGAGATTGCCGCTGATCACGAAGCACCGCAGCCCCGCCTGTGCCAGGCCTTTGGCTTGAGGGCCGGTCAGTCCGCCGACGATCTGCACCGGAGCCGCGCCGTTGACGCGCTCGAAAATGGCGCGGGCCATGTCGTCGAGATAGTGGCGGGCGAGGAGCGACGGATCGGCGCGTCGCGCGTCGGCCTGCAGGTGCACGCCAATTCCGTCGACGCCGGCCTCGATCATGCGGAGCGCGACCTCGCCGGCCTGCTTGGCCGGGCCCTCGTGCGGCACCATGATGTCGGTGAAGACGAGCCGCGGCAGATCGCGATCGCTGCGCCTGAACTCATCGCGTACGCCACAGATCGCCTTCGCGGTATCGACGCCAGCCAGTGCGAGGAAGTCGAAGATGTTGCCGCCGCCCGCGTAGACGGCCCGCGCCTCGAACGCGCCACCATCCATCGTCTTCATGTCGGCCAGGAGCAGCGCGTCAGGGAATTTCCTGCGGAAGGCCGGTACGACATTGGCCACCCCCTGGTTCTTGAGCAGCGGCGTCCCCATCTCGACGATGTCGACGCCGCCGGCCAGCGCGGCGGCAGCGACGCTGAGCCCCAGCTCGATGGTGCCCACGTCGACCGAGATCTGGAACATGAAACGGCTCTTGAGTCGATCGAGCACGCGGGCGGACGCCGGGTGAGCCGTGTTCGTCGCGTCCTGCGCCCAGGCCGCGTCGAGCCGCAGCCCGTCCGAGATCGCCCCGAGCGACAGCGCGCCCGCGGCGAGCCTGCCGGCCGTGTCGAGGAACGATCGCCGGTCGATGTGATCCAAGCGGTCCGCCTTTCCGCGCGCCATGAGGAATCTTACACGCCCGCCACGCTGCCGGCTTTGTCCACCGGGGGAGGCCACGGATCGAGAGGCAGCGCGACGAGCAGGCGTCCGTCGCACAGCCGGTTCGCCAGGTACAAGGCTGTGCCGACGGCGAACGAAAGACCGTTGAAGAGATGGTGCAGTACGTGAACGGGAAACACCCGGATCGCGAACAGGACGCCGCGCTTTCGGCTGAAGAACGAGTAGTACTGACGACCGAGCGCGGCCTGGCCCGCGAACAAGATCGCCGCGATCCAGGCGAACCGGATGTCGACGAATGCCAGCGCCAGCGCGGCGACCGCCGCGTACGCGAGCCCGACCGCCAGACGATACCCGTGACGGAGATTCAGGTCATCGTGCATCCCGCCGTATCGGTGCAGCAGCTGCGTCCATGGAATCCCGCGATCGCGGACATCGGAGACCACCATGGAGGCGAAGGTCCAGCGCTTCAGATGCGAGGCGCTCAGTGCCGGATCGAGCACGACGCGGTGCCCCGCCGCCGTCAGGCGGTATCCGAAATCGATGTCCTCGACCGACGGGCGCCCGAAGCGCTCGTCGAAGCCGCCGACCGCCAGCAGACTCGCGCGGCGCACGGCACCGAAGCCCGCCCAGAACGTGCGCGTGGACGTCGCCGAGGTCCGATGCACGAACGCGTGCGCGAGGTTCTTGTACTGCGAGAAGAAGCCGGGATCCCACGGGTGGTCGTCGTAGGCGCCGAACACGGCGGACGTCGACGGCTGCCGGTCGAACGTGTCGACGATCCGGTCGAGCGCGCCGGGCGAAATGACCACGTCGGCGTCCACGAAGACCAGCACGTCTCCGGCGGCGGCACGCGCGGCCGCGTTGCGCGCGACGGCGGGGCCCGCCGGTCCCGGGACTTCGATCACCTTTGCGTCGTGGCGGAGCGCCGCCGGATGGCAGTCCTCAATCGCCCCGTCGGCCGCCACGATCACCTCGGCATCGGCGGGCCGCGCCGTCAACGCCTCGAGGCACCGCTCCAGCGAGCCGAGATCCTTGTGAAAGGGGACGATGATCGAGAGACGAACCGGCACGGTGATCAGGTGACGGTGACGCGCGGTTCGGTGTAGCCCTGCCGCGCGAGGACTTCCGGCAGGAGGGGCTGCGTCGAAGCCAGCTGGCGCGCGTCGAATCCGCCCGGTCGTGCGCTGTCGGCCTGGTCCTCGAGATACTCGTCTTCCGAATTGACGGTCCAGAGATCGTGCCGCTCGCCCATCAGCGTGCGCGCGGCAAGCATCCCCATCACCATCGAATGATCCTGATTGTTGTAGGTGTGGGTTCCGTTACGACCGATGGTCAGGAGGTTCTCGAAGCGCGTCAGATACCCTCGAATCTCGAGGACGGCTGCGGCGTAGGCGTCGTCGTAGACCGGGTACGCTTTCGGCGCGCGGACCACGGTGCCGTCGACGACGCGTGCGACGTCGACCAGACCGATCTGCCCGAGCTCTTCGGTCGCCAGCCGAATCAGCTCGCGATCGGACAACCCGCTGAGCGCATCGCCAGCCGTGAAGAAGTACTCGAGCCCCAGGCATGTCTGCGACTGGTCCGGCACCATGTCGGGACTCCAGTTCTTGAAGTTCTGGATGCGGCCGACCTTCACTGTCGAATCGTGGATGTAGATCCAGTTGTCGGGGAAGACGTCGGCCTGATCGACGATCAACGCCACCGTCAGGAAGTCGCGGTAGGTGAGAGAGCGGGCCGCCTCGCGCACGGTCGATGGCGGCGCCGTCCCGAGGCCTTCGACGAGATGACTGAGCGGCATCGTGGAAATCACGCTCGACGCAGGCTGGTCCCATTGCCTGCCTTCGGATTCGAGCCTGACGCCGCCGACCGTTCGTCCGTCGTTGACGATCGCGCTGACGCGGGTCTTGAGTTGCACGCGTCCGCCCAGACGCTCGATCTCGCTGGCGAAAGCCTCCCACATCATGCCCGGACCCAGCCGCGGGTATTCGAACTCCTCGATCAGCGTCGTCACGACCGACCCCGAGCGGCGGCCGCGCCACGGCGTCAGCATCCGCGCGATCGCGGTGCCGAGCGAGAAGTTGCGGATGCGCTGCGCGGCCCACCGCGCGCTGATGTTCCGTCCGGGAATACCCCACACCTTTTCGGTGTACGTCTCGAAGAACGTCCTATACAGGCGCCGGCCGAAACGGTTGCAGATCCAGTCCTCGAAGCTCTCCTCTGGGTGGATGGGACGCAGCCGCGCACGCGCATAGCTGGCGAGGATCGCCAGGCTGCGAGATGGACCAAGATTTCGCAGCGCGTTCAGGGGCTTGAGCGGGTAGTTGTAGAACGCTCGATCGTAGAAGATGCGCGACAGCCGCGGCCGCCGAAGCAGATCCGGCCCCAGCATCGCTCGCCACATCTGCTGGACGGCGGGCATCTTGGTGAAGAAGCGGTGGCCGCCGATATCGAACCGAAAGCCCTTGTATTCGACCGTACGGGCGAGGCCGCCGACGCAATCGTCAGCCTCGACCACGAGGACCGGGATCGACAGGCGGCACAGCTCGAGCGCCGCCGTCAGGCCTGCCGGACCGGCGCCAATGATGACGACGGGCGCGTCAGCAGTCGTATGCTGGGGGCGTTTTCGCGGTTCGGTTTCGGATGTCATCGACTCGCAAGACGCGCGTCTGGCCCGGCGCGCGTAGTTTCAGATGTCTGACTCGTTGGCGGCCGACAGAGACCAAGGATCGTGCCGGATGCCCCGTTGCCAGATAAGAGGATCCGCCTAAAGAAATCGCATGAGCTTGAAACGAGGGCCTGAAACGCGGCCAGAGAAGACCATGAGATGGCAGACAAAAGTCCATGATTATCGAGACAAATGTCCTCTGTGTAGAAGTTTCACGGAGCCTCTAAGCTGCTGAAACCGATGACACGTCAGGCGAACGGCAGCTCGCCGGATTCCGCAGGATCGACGGCGACCGAATGGGCGGTCAGCGGTCGCACTCCACAGGCGTCAGTGGTGATGGCTGCCGTCGCCATGGTCGTCGTGCTCCATGCGCAGGGCGATGGTCTGTGGTTCCAGGGAGACGCTCCCCGGCACGCGATGAACGGCGTCTTCTGGTGGGACCTCCTGCGCGCCATGCCGGTGCATCCCCTGACGTTCGGGTTGCGCTACTTCGCGCGCTATCCGGTCATCTCACCGGCGACATATCCACCGCTCTTCTATGTCGTCGAAGGGGCGATGTTCCAGATCTTCGGCACGTCTCCCCACGTCGTGAAGCTGCTCCTCGCGGCGTGCAGCGCCATAACCGGCCTCTACGTGACGGCGTGGGCTCGCCGATGGATCGGTCCCAGGGCGGGCTGGGCCGGCGCATTCGTCGTCCTCCTGCCCGCGATGGTGCTCTGGACGAGCACCGTGATGTTGAACGTCCCGGCAGCGGCGCTCGGGATGGGGTGCTTGTACCACATGCGGCGGTGGCTGGAGTCGGGCGACCGCCGGCAGCTCCTCGCGACGGTGGGGTTCGTCGTGGGAGTGATCCTGACCTACTACCAGGGCGGTCTCGTCGTCCCGATCTGTATCCTGTGGGCCCTCGTGGTGCAACCAGATGCGTCGCGGCGCCGCGGTCGGCTGAAGTGGATGGGGTTCGTGATCGTCGGGGCGATCGTCCCGCTCGCGCTGGCGGCGTACCTCGCGCCGGTTCAATTCGCGCGCCACGCTCCGTCTCTTCAATCTCTGCTGCGACTCCGGACCTTGACGCTGTACTGGACGCTGCTACCGGGAGTCGTGGGCGTTGTCTTCCTGATCGCCGGAGCCGTCAGTCTCGCGATCGCGTGGCGCGTGACACGTCTCAAGCCGGAGGTGGCGTTCGTCGCAAGCTGGATCGTCACGGTGATCCTCTGCGTGTCGGTACTGCCCGCCAAGGACGCCCGCTACATCCTTCTCGTGGCGCCGGCGTTCGTGCTCGCGGCGGCGCTCGGCGTCGCCGCGGTCTTCGACGGCAGGGCTGCGCCACGCTCCGGACGGCAGCTCATGTGGCTTGCCGGATCGCTGGCGCTGATGGCTTGGTCCGCCACGCGCGTCGTCGTTCCCGACGTGTCGGGGTTTCGCGACGTCGCCGCGTTCACCCGCGACGCGGCGCCGTCGGGTGCGGTCCTGTACGACGGACGATACGAGGGCGTTTTTGGCTTTTACGCGCGCGCGCTGGATCCTGGTTTGGAGCGCCGTCTCGTTCGCGGAGACAAGCTGCTCTACGAGTACGGTCCGACGACGACGTTTCGTGGCGTCGAGATTACCCACGCGGCGACGGCCGACGCCGTGGTCGATTTGATCGAGCACCGGTGCGGGTGCCGCTGGATCGCCGTCGAGATGGGACGGGCGGCGCTGATGCATCCGGCGCAGCAGGTGCTGCGCGCGGCTCTTCAGCGTCCGGCGTTCGCCTTCGTGCGATCGTTCCCGATCCGGGCGACTGGGGTCGACCGCATTGACGTGTTCAAGGTCGTGGCGCCGGTCGACCGTGTCGACTCCATGGATCTCGCGTTCCCCGCGTTCACGACGCGCGTGTTCTTCGACGTGACGCCGATCACTCGCTGACGCCATGGACATCTCAGTCGTCGTCCCGTTCCACAACGAGCAGGCCTACATCACGCGCTGCGTCGAGGCGCTGCTGTCGCAGGACTATCCGAGAGACCGCTACGAAATCGTGCTGGTGGACAGCAACTCGACCGACCGGTCCGCGGACATCGTCCGGCAGTATTCCGACGTGCGGCTGCTTTCGGAATCGACGCCCGGCTCCTATGCCGCGCGAAACCGGGGGGTCGCCGCGAGCGGCGGCGCGACCATCGCGTTTACCGATTCGGACTGCGCACCAGACCGGACCTGGCTGTCGACCATTCACGAAGAACTGTCGGTGCCCGGCACACAGGTCGTACTCGGCCGGGCCCGCTACGCAACCGAGTCGCTCACGCTCTCGATGCTGGCCAACTACGAGACCGCCAAAGCGGCCTACGTCTTTTCCAGCCGCAACGGCGAGATCTATTACGGGTACACCAACAACATGGCGGTGCGCCGCCCGGCGTTCGACGCCGTCGGACCCTTCGAGGCGTGGATGCGTGGAGCCGACACCATCTTCGTCTGTCGCCTGGCGGAAGCCTTCTCGGCGGATGCGGTCAGATACTCGCCGCAGATGAACATCCAGCATCTGGAGATGACGAGCGCGTGGACGTGGCTTGGAAAGAAGCACTTGTACGGACGAAGCGCGCAGCGTTCCAGGGCGTTTGCGCGGCGCCGTCCGCTGACGCGTGACGAACGCCTGACGATTTACAAGGAGACGATCCGCGCGCACCGCTATTCCGTTCCCCAATCGATGCTGCTGACCGCGCTGCTCGGCGCCGGCTGGCTTTCGTACGAGCTGGGACAACGCCGCCCTGGCCGGCCGGCGATTCCGGAAGCGGCGTCGCGGTGACCTCGGGTGATTCGATGGCGCCGACCCTCAGCCTGACCGAGCGAACGGCAGGCGCCGTGCAGTGGCGATTCGCCGGCTCGGCGCTGAACGTCCTGTCGCAGCTCGCCATCGGCGTCGTCCTGGCGCGGCTGCTCACGCCGGCCGACTTCGGCGTGATCGCGCTGGCCGCCATCGTGCTCGGTGTGGCACGGCCGTTTGGCGAGCTTGGCATCGGCAACGCCCTCGTGCAGCGGGCCCGCGTGACCGACCGTCACCTTCGATCCGCGTTCACGTTCTCGACGCTCCTGAGCCTTGTCGTGACCGCGGCCATCGCGGCCGGCGCGACGAGGATCGCGCGGCTGCTCGGCGATGTGCACGCGGCGGGCATCCTCCGGCTGCTGGTGATCGGCTTCGCCTTTCAGGGGATGTCCGTCGTGTCGTCGTCGCTGCTCCGCCGCGACCTCGACTTCAGGAAGCAGTTCTTCATCGACACCGCCAGTTTCGTCGTCGGCTACGGCGGCGTGGCGATCGTGCTGGCGCTGCTTGGCTACGGCGTCTGGAGTCTGGCGTGGGGCAGCACGGCGCAACTGGCCATTGCGGCGACCGCCCGCTTCGCGGTGGTCCGCCATCCCACGAGTCCGCTGCTCGCACCGCGGGAGCTCGGGGAGTTGCTGACGTTCGGACTCGGCGCGGCCGGAGTCAGCGTCGTGAGCTATGTGGCGCTCAACGGCGACAATTACGTCGTCGGCCGCTGGATGGGCACGGGCAGCCTCGGTCTGTACGGCCGGGCGTATGCGCTGATGAACACGCCCTACCTGAGCGCGGCCAACGTGATGTCGGGCGTGCTCTTTCCGGCATTCTCACGCGTCCAGCACGAGCCCGCGCGACTCCGGCGCGCCTATCTGGTGGCGACGCGGCTCACCGCGACGATTGCGGCTCCCATTCTGGCGGCGCTGGCGATTGCGGCTCCGCATCTGATCCTCGGGATTTACGGACCGCAGTGGCGCGGCACGGTGGCGCCGCTTCAGATTCTGTGCGTCGCCGGTTACTTTCGCGCGCTCTACCACCTCGGCGGCATCGTCTCGCAGAGCGCGGGCCGCGTCTACAGCGAGCTCTGGCGACAAGCCCTCTACGCCTGTCTGGTGGTCGCCGGCGCGATCGTCGGCTCGCGCTTCGACATCAGCGGGGTGGCGGCAGGGGTCGGCATGGCGATCCTCTACATGTTCATCGCGACCGGGCACCTGGCGCTGAAGACGACCCAGACGTCGTGGCGGACGTATTTCGCGGCGCAGCGAACGGCGGGAATCGCCGCCGTCGTGACCGCCGGTGTGGCGCTGACGGTCCGCCTGGCACTCGAGGCGGCGCGGATTCCGAGTGTGTGGATCACCGCGGCGATCGTGGTGTCGGCTGCAGTGCCGTTCGCCCTGGCGGTACTGAGCGCGTTGGGGGAGCCCGATCTCGAGCCGCTGCGTACGCAGCTGCCGCGCTGGTGCGTCCAACTTGTCGATCTCGTCGGGTCTCGAACGCCCTGACGACGGGGAAGGCGCGCCGCGACGCAGACATTGGCGGCGCGACGTCGCAGAGCGCAGACGAAAGACATCCGTCAGGCAGACCCGACGCGCGTTCTCCGGCGCAATTGACTGAATTGGATTGGCAACAGACGTGAATCCCACCCGGGTGTGGGCACCTCGCGTTTCGTGCTGACGATTTTCGTGATTCTTCAGGTCGCCGACGGACTGATGACCTTCGGGGCAGTGCGCGTGTTCGGCCCGGCGGCCGAAGGCAATCCGGTCTTACAGATGTGGATCCAACTGCTCGGACCGGGGATCACACTCCTGACCGCCAAGATGCTGGCGTGCGCCGCCGCGTCGCTGCTCTACGTCTCGGGCCGGCGGCGTACGCTCGTCGCGCTCACGACGCTGCTCGTGTTTTCCGCCGTCGGTCCGTGGCTCGCGCTGCTCGGCGAGCTGTCGTGACCGCTCGGGTCGCGCCATTGCGACTCGGCTATCCGCGGCCGCCGTCGGGCCGATCATCCATACCGCGCAATCGCATGAGAAGCTGATCCCTAGCGGTGATCGGTGCGCAGCCGTTGCGCATGGATACGGCGCAGTTCATCGTTGAGCCGCTCCGCCAACTGGCCAAACGCGTTGGCGGCAAGCCGCAGTTGTCGGTTCTCTTCCGCGAGCGCCTCGAGCTGGGCGCGGTTGTCCTCGTGGGTTTGCACCGTTTTCTCCAGTTGTTTCATGGCGCCGCCTGCGCTGCCTTAACGTGCCCTGCCTGTCGGATCGCCCGGGCTCGTCCCTGCCATGTCTCAAAATGTCACAGCGTGACTACCAAAATTTGTCCCAATTGCCTCAATTTGTCCTATCGCAGACCACTCGTAAGTCAGTTATTGTCCTATATATGCGCATACCAAACATCTGGTTCGCCCATTGGTGCAATCGCGTATGTTCCATGTAACTTGTTGATTAAACAATGCTTATGTTCTGTGTCCGCGATTGGATCCGCCACTTCGCAACGTGTGTCCACTGCGTCCTACTGCAAGCGGAGTGACAAGCTCGAGCGGGTTTGGGGCCCTCTGCGGGTCGCCCGCGTGTTGGTCCGGCGTCCCGTTTGCAGAATTGCGGCAGGTGCTGCAGACGCGCCGACATCGCCTGGATCGTCTTGCCGGCCTTCGCTATCACCACAAGCTGGTGCTCTCGCTCCTCGTCGTGTTCGGCATCCTTCTGCTCGTCGTGCTGCTGGCGAAGGATCGCGAGAACATCAAGCTCGAGAGTGCCTACGGCGCGAGTGACGCCAGGTTTCCTGCCTATATCGCTGCGCTGGCCGGCGCGGCTCCCACGAGCGGCAACCGCTTCGACGTGCTGCAGAACGGCGACGTCTTCTTTCCGGCGATGCTCGACGCGATCGTCCGCGCGCGCCGCAGAATCGACTTCGAGACCTACATCTATGAGAAGGGCATCGCCGGCGATCGATTCACCGCGGCGCTCGAAGCCGCGGCCCGCCGCCGGGTCGACGTGAACCTGGTGGTGGACGCCGTCGGTTCAAAGCAAATGTCGTCCGACGACGCGACGCGATTGCGGGCGGCTGGAGTGCGGCTGGGGACATTCGGCGCGCCGCGCTGGTTCAAGCTGCAGGAGATCAACTACCGGACGCATCGCAAGCTCCTCGTGATCGACGGCGCCGTGGCGTTCACCGGCGGGGCGGGCGTCGCCGACCAGTGGCTCGGCAACGCGCAGGATTCCGATCACTGGCGCGACATGATGGTGCGGATCGACGGCCCGCTGGCGCGCTTGCTCGAGGGTGCGTTCAACGCCTCGTTCGTCAGCACGGTCGCGCCGGTGGAGCCGCGGGTGACGCCGGCGTCGATCGCCCTCGACGTCGCGTCGCACGACAGCGCGTTCGTCATCCGCAGCGCCGCAACCGGCGGCAGCAACGACATGAAGCGCGTCTACATGCTCGCGATCGCCGCGGCGCGGCGGACGCTCGACATCACGAGTCCGTACTTCCTGATGGACGCCTCGAGCAAGTGGGCGCTCGCGCAGGCGGCCGCCCGCGGCGTCCGGGTGCGCATCCTGGTCGAAGGCGACGATACTGACGCGCGAATCGTCAAGTACGCCAGCCGCGAGGAGTACCGCCGGCTGATGGCCGAAGGGATCGCGATCTACGAGTACCAGTCGACGATGATGCACACCAAGTCGTTGGTGGTCGACGGCACCTGGAGCATGTTCGGGTCGGCGAACTTCGACAACCGGTCGCTGGAGCTGAACGACGAGCTCAACGTGGCGGTCAGCGATGCGGACCTGGCGGCGAGGCTGACGTCGGCATTCGATCGCGATCTCCAGCGCGCCAGAAAACTCGATCTCGTGTCGTGGCGGCGCCGCCCGGCGCTCGAGAAGGGTCGCGAGTTTTTCTGGAGCTACTTCAGCGAAGTCTTCTAGAACCGCAGGAATTCCTCCTTCGCTTCTTCCAGTCGTCGCACCTACAATCGTCGGATGCCGCCGCGCGTCCGCTTCGCCCCGTCGCCGACCGGATACCTGCACGTCGGCGGAGCGCGAACGGCGCTGTTCAACTGGTTGTTCGCCCGCCGCCACGGCGGCATCTTCGTCCTGCGTATCGAGGACACCGATACGGAACGCTCCTCCTGGGACATGGTCGCCGGCATCGTCGACGGCCTGCGCTGGCTGGGCCTCGACTGGGACGAGGGACCCGATGTGGGGGGACCGCACGCGCCCTATTTCCAGTCGCAGCGGTTGGACAAGTATCGGGATCAGGCGCACCGCCTGGTCGCTGCGGGGCAAGCCTATGCCGATGCCGGGGCGATTCGATTCAAGGTCCCTCCGGGCCAGACGCGGTTCGACGACCTGGTGCACGGGACGGTGAAGTTCGAGAATGAGCACATCGAGAACTTCGTCATCTTGCGCTCTGACGGGCATCCGACCTACCACCTGTCGGTGGTCGTCGACGACATCGACATGCAGATCACGCACGTGGTCCGCGGCGACGATCACATCTCGAACACGCCGAAGCAGGTGCTCCTCTACCAGGCGTTCGGGGCGGCAATCCCGCAGTTCGCGCACGTGCCGCTCATTCTCGGCCCCGACAAGAAGCGCCTGAGCAAGCGGCACGGCGCCACGTCGGTGATGGAGTATCCCAGGCTCGGCTATCTGCCGGAGGCGATGGTCAACTTTCTGGCGCTCCTCGGGTGGAATCCGGGTGGCGATCGGGAGCTGCTGACGCGCAACGAGCTCGTGTCGCTCTTCACCCTCGAAGGGATCAGCGGCGGCAACGCCGTGTTCAGCCCCGACAAGCTCGACTGGTTCAACCAGCAGTACATCGCGCGGCTGGCGCCCAACGTCCTGCTCGACCGGATCGAATCCCGCCTGCGCGAAGCCGGGCTCTGGCGCGACACGCTTCGAACGACCGAGGCTGGGTGGACTGACGCCGTCCTGGAGCTCCTCAAGCCGCGTGTCAAGAAGCTCGATCAGCTCGTTGACGAGCTCAGCCCTTTCCTCGTCGAAGACCCGCCGCTTGATCCGGCCGCGGTCGCGAAACATCTCGACGCCGGCATCCGGCCCGTGCTCATCGAACTCGCCGGCCGGGTGGGCGATGGTGCGTTCGATCCCGCGGCGATCGAGATGATAATCAGGGCGCTTGCCGAGGAGCGGGGACTGAAGGCCGGGGCCCTCATTCACGCGACCAGGGTCAGCGTCACCGGGCGGGCGGTCAGCGCCGGCCTCTTCGACGTCCTCAGCTTGTTGGGCCCAGCCCGTGTGTCACGGAGACTCCGTCGCGCGGCAGGTCACGCCACACTCGAGCCCTAACTCTTACATACGCTCGCCAACGCTGAGCGGCAGCCAACTTCCGCTTCAGGCGAATCCGCGCTCCACTCGCGCCGCGTTGTCTGGCGAAAAGGGTGCCGCCCTACCGGATCGTGGAAAAAGATCTCCCTTTATTGCTCAGCGATTGCAGATAGATAAGTTCTGACGTCTCAATCAATTATGGGGCACATCCGTTGCAGTCCACCTCTCCTGAACTCTCGACCTGCGGGAGGAGGACCAAGGTGGCAAAGGAAGATCGCGGATTCGCATCGATGGATCGAGCCAAGCAGCGGGAAATCGCGAGCAAGGGGGGCAAGGCCGCGCATCAGAAGGGCAGCGCCCACGAGTGGACGAGCGAGGAGGCGCGCGACGCCGGCCGCAAGGGGGGCATCGCCAGCCATCGCCGCCGCAGAGAGCAGGCCGGCGGGCCGCCGGAAGGCCCTGATGGCAACGACGGCAACGACGGCAACGACGCCCCGATCGGCATGGTCCGCAGCGATCGCACCGATGAGGTCGCCGGCCCCGGTCCGGCCCGGACGCCGAACGAGGATCAGTAAGTCGCTAGCGCGGCCCCCAATCGTCTTCCTGCTTCGAGTCCGGGTCGAAGGGCAAGAGCGGCTCTTCCGGCTGAAACGGCGACGACGGATCGTCGAGGTTGTGGACGCTGACCCCGAGCAGCCGGACCGCCCGCGCGGCGGCGTCGGTCCGATCGAGCAGCGCGACTGCGCGCCGCGCGATGTCTTCCGGCTCGCGCGTCGGTGGTGATTTCGAGTGGCTCCGCGTGATCGTCGTGAAGTCCGCGTACCGCACCTTGATCGTCACCGTGCGGCAGAGTAGCTGCTTGCGGGCCAGCCACGACGCCGCGTCGCGGGCCATCTCGTCGATCTCCTGACGGATCTCGAGGATGTCGGTCAGATCCTGCGAATAGGTGTTCTCGCTCCCCGAGGACTTCGTTTCGCGATTTGGCTCGACTGCGCGATCGTCGACGCCGTTGGCGAGCTGGCGCAGCCAGTCGCTCCAGCTGCCGACCGCGTCGCGCAGGACCGTTTCCTGGGCCGTACGCACGTCGACCAGCCGTTCGATGCCGCGCTCGCGCAGCCGCGCCGCCGTCACCGGTCCGACCCCCCAGAGGGCGTCGACGGGCAGCTTCTGGAGAAAATGCTCGACGCGTGACGGCGCGATCACTGTCAAGCCGTCGGGCTTCCGCCACGCCGATGCGATCTTCGCGAGGAACTTGTTCGGCGCGACACCGGCCGAGGCCGTCAGATTCGTACGCGTCCGGATCTCGGTCTTCAGCCGCTGCGCGACCGTCCTGCCAAGCGCTTCCCCCCACGCGTTCTCGGTGACGTCGAGGTACGCCTCGTCGAGCGAGAGCGGCTCGACCAGCGGCGTCACCGAGCGGAAGATCTCGAACACCTGGTTCGACGCCGCGCGGTACTTCTGAAAGTCCGGCCTGACGATCGCCAGATGAGGGCAGAGCCGGACGGCGCGCGCCATCGGGATCGCTGATCGCACGCCGAACGCGCGCGCCTCGTAGCTGGCCGCCGCCACTACGCCGCGGCGGTTCGGATCACCGCCGACCGCGACCGGCCTGCCGCGCAGCGCCGGGTCGTCGCGCTGTTCGACCGACGCGTAGAACGCATCCATGTCGACGTGGAGAATGCGGCGAACCACGCCTGCATTGTACGAGGCGCCCTTCCCCTGGCGTCGATAAGCAGGCCATCGCGCGCGTCACCCCTTCAGCGTCTGACGCACCGGGTCAGGCAGCAGCCGGGTGCCCAGCTTCCAGCAGGTATTGCAGGCCGGACAGTCGTAATAGTGGATTGGCATCAGCGGCATCGACGCCGCCTGGGTGCGGAACGCGCCGGACGAGATCTGCGTCTCGACGTGCACGAGCGATGTTCCGCACGAGGGACACGCGACGTCCGGCGGCAGCGAGGCGTTCACCGGCGTGATCCCTACCGGTGGTTCCGGTACTCAGGACTCTTGCGGAGCTCGCGCTCGACGTCGGCCTCTGTCCAGTGATCCCTCATCACGTGGTTCACGTACCCCGACGCGCCCTGATCGGGCTCGCGCTTGAGGACGTTGAGATAGGCGCGGCGGACGACGTCTTGTGCCTTCGGGTAGGTCATCGTCATCTTTTCCCGGTATTCGGGGCTGGCGCGCAGCGCGTCGCGCACCCGGACCTCCGACCAGCCGTCGTGGATGACGTGCGAGCGGTAGACGCGCATCCCCTCCGTGTCAGGACTGCGGGCTAGGACCTCCTGGTAGGCATGCGTGACGATGCGCTCGGCGTCTTGCGGGGAGACGGACGAGCGGGCGGGGACGACCTGGATCGACGAGATGGTGTCGTTCCAGTTCTGGTTCTTCAGGTTGACCACGTCGCGATCGAAACGCGCCGAGCGGCCGGTGAGGTTCCGATCACGATAGACGTTCACTTCGGTACGGCCGAAGACCCGGATCGACGAGATCTGGTCGTTCATGTCGCTCGCCATCGACCCCACCATCTCGCCGGCGGCAATGCAGAAATACTCGCCGTGGAAGTCGGCATCGCGATAGAAGCAGGCGCCGTCGTGCGGCGCGCGCTCGTGCCCCCAGCGCTGCGCGAACGCGGCCGGTGCGGACGCGGCGACCATGGCGCCCGTGATGATCAGCGTTCTGGCAAAAGGCATGGCATTGTCTCCTCTCAACCGCCCGTCACCGCGACGAGCGTCCGTCATGTCCCGCCCAGCGCCGTTCACCCGCCGGGATCCGCACCTGCAGCTGGTTCCCCTTGATCGGGAGAGGGCAGGTCGCAAAATCTGTGAACGCGCACGGCGGATTGTAGGCGAGATTGAAATCGAGATCGACCCCGCCGTCCTTCGGCAGCGGCGTGTGGAGGAAACGTCCGGCGGCGTAGGTCTCGGCGCGGCTCGTCAGATCCCTGAAGATGAAGAACAGGTCCTCATGCTTGGCCGTCTCGTAGACGGGCTCGAGGCTGTACGGCTGGCCGTCGATCGTGAACTCGACTGTGCCCGGACTCTCCATCGGCACCAGCTGCCCAAGCACGTTCGGTACCAGCACGGTCTTGGCCTTTTCATAGGGGACCCACTTCGCCTGCACATGGTATTTCGTGCCGAGCGGAAAGTAGGTCAGGCCGTCGAAATGCCGGCGGGCGTCGCTCTCCGGATCGAGCATCCGCAGGCCGATTTTGTCGGCGCGGCGGATCGCGAACAGGCTGACGCCATTGACCGTCACCGCCGCCGCTTCTCCCTTGCGCGCGTCGAGCGTCACCGTCTCGACCGGCTTGCCGGCCGAGGTTACGCCGGCGCGGGGATCCGCGGTGAACGTGACGGCGTTGTCCTTGAGGGTGAACACGCCGATCTTCCCCGGCGTGCGCGCCGGCAGTCTGATCTCGGCGGACGGATCGCTGCCGGCGCCGTTCGCGCCGTCGTGCAGCCAGAAGAGGCCCCGCACGGCCAGCCAGCCGCTCGGCGCGGTCAATTCCTTGACGCGATCGGCACGGTGTTTCTCGATCGTCGCCCTGTAGGCGGGTGAGACGTCAGCCGCGGCGGCGGCCAGGGTCAGAGTCAGAATCAGGGCGCGCATATGGAATGATCCTGTCCCATTCGTCGGCGCTCGAGCGCGCGACGACCGCGACCACCGGCTCGGTGTCGCTCAGGTTGAATACTTCGTGAGGCACGCCTGGCGCGATGAAGATGAAGTCGCCGGCCTGGTGATCGACGTGCTCCGCCAGGCTCTCGCCGTATTCGTGACGCACGCGCCCCTCGAGGATGTAGAGCATGACTTCGAAGCCGACGTGGATGTGCGCGCCGGCGACGCCGCCCGGCGGGATCGTCGCGACGTTCATCGACAGCTGCTGTGCGCCGACGTTCTTCCCGGAGAGGCCGCGCTTGTAGCGGATGCCGTTCCAGTCGCGGCACACGCCGCTGCCGCGGATCCACATCAGGCCGTCGTGCCCTTCGGCCTCCGGCGGTGCGTCGCTCACAGCGGAAGCATATAGGATCGGCGGATGGAGTACGTCCGCTTCGGCTCGACTGGCCTGACCGTGTCCCGCCTCTGTCTGGGTGCGATGACCTATGGCGATCCGGCGTGGCGGTCGTGGGTGCTCTCCGAGGAAGAGGGCCGGCCGTTCATCAAGCGCGCCCTCGAATACGGCATCAATTTCTTCGATACCGCCGACATGTACTCGCTCGGCCGGAGCGAGGAGGTGCTCGGCCGCGCGCTCGCCGACTTCGCCCGGCGCGATCGCGTCGTGATCGCGACGAAGGTGTTCAACCCGATGAGCGACGATCCGAACGACCGAGGTCTCTCACGCAAGCACGTCATGGCGTCGATCGACGCGTCATTGAAACGGCTCGGCACGGACTACGTCGATCTGTATCAGATCCACCGCTGGGATCCCGCGACCCCGATCGAGGAAACGCTCCGCGCGCTCGACGACATCGTGCGCGCCGGCAAGGCGCTGTACATCGGCGCCTCGAGCTCGTATGCGTGGCAATTCGCCAAGGCCCTCTATCTCGCCGATCGGAACGGCTGGACGCGGTTCGTCTCGATGCAGAACCACTACAACCTCGTCTACCGCGAGGAGGAGCGCGAGATGATGCCGCTATGCCGGCAGGAAGGGATTGCGGTGATTCCCTGGAGCCCGCTGGCCCGCGGCTTTCTCGCCGGGACCAGACGCCGCGGCGCGCCGCGCCAGGCCACCGAGCGCGAACGCACCGACCGTTACGCCCACGACCTCTACTACAGCGACGCCGACTACGACGTCGCCGAGGCGGTGTCGGCAGTGGCCACGGAAAAAGGCATCACGCCCGCGCAAGTCGCCCTCGCCTGGCTCCTCCGGCAGC
The DNA here is from genome assembly GCA_036496585.1 of Vicinamibacterales bacterium. NCBI lineage: Bacteria > Pseudomonadati > Acidobacteriota > Vicinamibacteria > Vicinamibacterales > Vicinamibacterales bacterium. Next base: position 40,229 of record DASXLB010000009.1, on the reverse strand, counting down.
CTGGCGTGACGGCCCCGATCATCGGCGCTTCGAAGATGGCACACCTCGATCAGGCCGTGAGCGCTGTCGGCGTCACGCTCAGCGACGACGAGACGCGGCGTCTCGAAGCTCCCTACATCCCGCACCGGGTGCTGGGAATTTGAGGTGACCGGCCTCAATTCCGGATCGCGACCAGGGGGTCCACCGACGACGCGCGGCGGGCGGGGATGAAGCCGGCCGCCACCGACGCCGCGAGCATCGTGGCGGCCGCGCCGGCGAGCGAGAGCGGATCGCGCGACGCCAGCCCGAACAGCATCGAATCCAGCACGCGCGTGCCGGCGAGCGCGAGCGGCACGCCGGCCAGGAGTCCCAAGCCGGCGAGCGTCAAGGACTCGCGCAGCACCATCCACAACACCCGGCCGCGCGCGGCTCCCAGCGCCATCCGCACGCCGATCTCGGGTGTGCGTCGCGCCACGGTATAGGCCAGCAGGCCGTAGAGTCCGATCGCCGAGAGCAGCACCGCCACCACGCCGAGCAGCGCCGCGAGCCGTGCAAAGAGCCGCTCCTGCCTGAGCGAGGTCGCGATCTGATCCGCCTGCGTCATCACGCCGTAGACCGGAAGGGTCGCGTCGACGCCGCGCACCACGTCACGCGCGGTTGCGGCGGCCGCCGCCGGTGGCCCGGCCGTGCGGACCTCGAAGGTGGCGGCGTTCGTCCTCGCCATCGGCTGACGGTAGAACAGGTACATGGTCGGCGGCGGGCTGTCGCGCACCGACGCCAGACGCGCGTTGTCGACGACACCGACGATCCGCACGGGATGGCGCTGACCGACCGCGCCCGGGTTGAACTCTCGGCCGACGACGTCGTCGGTCTGAAAGAGCTGCCGCGCGAGCGCGCGGTTGACCAGAACACTGGACGGATCCGCGGCGTCGGCCGGGACGAACACGCGGCCCCGGAACAGCCGCATGCGCAGCGTCGCGAAGAACTGCTCGTCCACGCCGAGCTGCCAGGCCAGATGCTGCTTCGAGAAACGCTGCATCTCGGCCTCGTCCGGCTGCGGCATGTGCTCGTCGAGTCGCGACACCACGCCGACGGACGAAGAGTTGCTGATCAACGTGTGGCTGGAGAGGGAAGCCGACACCACGCCGGGCGCGGCCCGCAGGCGCTCGAGCACGTCGGCGTAGAACGCCGGGATCCGTGCCGGGTCGTAGCCGTTGCCGGCCGGATCGAGCCGGAAGATCAGGAGGTTGCCGGCGTCGAAGCCGAGATCGACCTGCTGCAGATTGCTGACCGAGCGCACGAGCAGCGTCGCCCCCGCGAGGAGCAGCAGCGAGAGCGCCATCTGTCCGACGACGAGCGCCGAGGAGAGCCGGCGGCGCCCGCTGCCGGGAAGGGTGCCCCGGCCGGCCTCCTGCAGCGAGGCGGTCACCGGCAGATCGGTCACGCGCAGCGAGGGGATCACACCGAACAGGGCGGCACACGCGCAGGCAAGCGCGATCGCGAACGCCAGCACGCGCGCGTCGACGCCGGTCAGCAGGTCGCCGGGCGCGAGCGACGTGCTCAGCGCCGGCGCGAGCGCCGCGCTCAGCCACTGCGCGATGCCGACGCCCAGCACGCAGCCGACCACGCCGAGGATCAGCGCTTCGGTGAGCAGTTGCCGGACGACGCGCCGGCGCGGCGCGCCGATCGCGACCCGGATCGACAGCTCGCGGGTCCGCGCGCGTCCGCGCGCCAGGAGCAGTCCGGCAACGTTGGCGCACCCGACCAGCAGTACGGCGAGGGTCACCCACCCCATCGTCCACAGCGGGTCGTGCATCCCGTCCCGCTCTTCGACCTGGCCGCGTCCGCCCGGCACGAGCTCGAGCCGAGGATAGTCCTTCGCCGCGAGCGACGGCCTGGCGGCGGCGACGCTGCGCTTCAGCAGCAGGTCGAGCGCCGTCTGCGCATCGGCGGCCCGTACCCCCGGCTTGACGCGTCCCAGCATCAGCACCCACCAGAAGTTCGGATCGTCTGGGCGATCGTCGTCCGCGACCACCCGGGCCCGCAGCGCGAGCGGCACGAACACGTCTGGATCGGTGCCGACCTGGCCCGTTCCGTGAAATCCGGCTGGCGCGATGCCGACGACGGTGCAGAGGATCTTGTTGACGACGAGCGTGTGTCCGACGGCCGTCTCGGCGCCGCCGAACCGCTGTCTCCAGAAGCGATCGCTGATGACCGCGGCCGGCGGCGCCGGGGTCGCGTCGTCGATCGTCCCGAGCGTTCGCCCGCGCGCCGCGGGCACGCCGAGCATGTCGAAATAATTGCCCGATACCGCGTGCGCCGTCCCGATCTCGGCGCGGCCGTCGACGGCAAGGCTCACCTGGTAGAGATCAGCGAAGCCGAGGACGTCGAGCCGGTCTGACGCGTCGGTCCGGAACGAGTCATAAGCGGCCTGTGAGAAAGAGGTGCTGCCGACGCCCGAGTCGGTCTGACCGGAGGAGCCGTTCAGCGAGTTGAATGGATAGACCGGTCCCGACCACCAGCGCATCACGAACAGGCTGGCGGGATCGCGGACCGCCATCGTGCGGAGCAGCACGGCGTCGGCGAGGCTGAAGACCGCCGCGCCGGCGCCGATGCCGATGGCCAGCGAGGCGATGGCGACGGCGCTGACGGCGGGTGTGCGGGCGATCTGCCGGACGCCGTAGCGAATGTCCTGCGCGACGCTGTCGAGGGCCGGGAAGCCCCAGATGGCGCGCGCGTCTTCGCGCAGGCGCGCGGCGCCGCCGATGGCGATCGCGGCCTGACGGCGGGCCTCCGCGGACGGCAGTCCGTCCGCCTCGAGCGCCGCGGCCTTCCACGCCGCGTGCTGCGCCAGCTCTTCGCGCATCTCGTCGTCGAGGCGGCCGCGCCGCAGCCACGCCCACAGGTGCCTGATCAACCGCATCTCCGGCCTCCCTCCCATCGAATGACTATGTGGGCCGCATGACGCGGCCGATCGCCGCAATCAGCCGGTCGAAGTTCGACTCCACGTCGCCGAGCGCCCGCCGTCCGTTCCGGGTCAGGCGGTAGTAGCGCGCGCGCCGGTTGTTGGCCGAGTGCCCCCATTCGGACGCGACCAGCCCCTGCAGCTGCAGGCGCTGCAGCGCCGGATAGAGCGAGCCTTCCTCGACGCGCAGGACTTCGCCCGACACGGTTTTGATGTGTTGAGAGATGCCGTAGCCGTGCATGACGCCGATCGACAGCGTCTTGAGGATCAGCATGTCGAGGGTGCCGGGCAGGAGCTCCTGCCGCGCCGTCTTCTTTCCCATAGACTGTCTATTAGACCATGCGAAGGCCGGTTTGGTTGGGGTGCCGCCGCTTCCCGCCGCCGCCCACTGCCACACTGCGTCTAAGATGCAGGCTATGCGCACGACGCTCGCCCTGCTGGTGTGGTTGCTCGAGGCCGCCTGCGTCTTCGCGCAGGGGCCGGTGGTCGTCGTCGGGGGCGGCAGCACCGTTCCCGAGATCGTCGCCAGGACGCTGGATCTCGCCGGCGGCAAGGGGGCCGCGGTCGTTGCCGTGCTGCCGCAGTCGTCGGCGGAGCCGGACGCGGGCGTCGATTCCGTGAAGATGTGGCGCGAGGCGGGCGCGAAGGAAGCGGTGAACGTCTCGTTCGCGGATCGGGCCGCCGCCAAGGCGGTGCTCGAGCGCGCAACGCTCATCTGGATGCCGGGCGGCGATCAGAACCGGTTCATGAAGGCCATCGAGGGCACCGGCCTCGACGACGTGATCCGCTCGCGTCACGCGGCCGGCGTCGTCGTCGGCGGCACCAGCGCCGGTGCGGCGGTGCTGGCGAGCGAGATGTTCACCGGGGACGCCGATCTGAAGGCGTTGACCGCCGGCGCGACCATCACCGCCCGAGGGCTGGGCCTCGTGCCGGATCTCCTCATCGATCAGCACTTCCTGAAGCGCCAGCGCGACAACCGGCTGATCAGCGCGGTCTTCGACCATCCGTCCCTGGTTGGCGTCGGCATCGACGAATCGACGGCGGTGATCGTGCGCGGCGCCTCGCTCGACGTGATCGGCCGCAGTTCCGTCGTGGTGATCGACGCGCGCGCCGCGCGGGTCCAGCCGGCCGCGGCGGGGCAGCTCGTGTCGGGGAGCGGCGTGACGCTCAGCGTGCTTCGCGCCGGGCAGTCGTTCTCGCTGGCGCGATAGCGCGGAGGGCGGCGGCCGCCGGGTCAGAGCGCGGCGAGTTTGTCCTCCAGGCCGTCGGCCATGAGGCGCAGCGCCCGCCAGGCGCGGCCGAGCGCCAGTTCTCCGTCCTTGTCGATCAGATAGTGGCGGCGGCGCCGGCCGCCGCGCTGCGGCGTCGGCAGACCGAGGTAGGAGGCGACCATCTTCTTCGCCTCCAGCCGCGACAGCGTCATGTAGACCGATCCTTCGGCGACCTCGCGGCGCGTGCGTTCGTGAATCTCCCTGAGGATCGACGCGCCGTAGGCCCCATTGCCGAGGCGAATAAGAGCCAGAAGGACAAGTTGTTCGAGCTCGCCGATGATCGGCGCGAAATAGTCCGTGTTCTTGATATTACTCACTTCGTTAAGTATATAGCAGCATTTTTCGTGAAAATGCCCTTGCGGCGTCGGGTGCGGCCGACCATAATCAGGCTTTGCCGCTCGCCGCGCAGAAAGGACACACACGCCATGGGTTCCCTATCCTCGAGTGAGGCCGTCAGAAACATCACCGCGTTCGGCGCCGCCGTCCGCAACCAGGTCCCGGGGACGCTCCGCAAGGCGACCGAAGAATTCGGTTCGCTGACGTTCAACGAAGAGACCCAGCGCGCGCGGCTGCCGAAGGACGTCTTCCGGGCGCTGCGGCGTTCGGCCGCGCACGGCGAGTCGCTCGATCCGTCGATCGCCGACATCGTCGCCAGCGCGCTCAAGGACTGGGCGGTCGAGCACGGCGCCACGCACTACACCCACTGGTTCCAGCCGATGACCGGCATCACCGCGGAGAAGCACGACGCCTTCCTGAACCCGACCGCCGACGGCCGCGCCGTCGCCGAGTTCAGCGGCAAGGAGCTCGTCAAGGGCGAGCCCGACGCGTCGAGCTTCCCCTCGGGCGGCATGCGCAGCACGTTCGAGGCGCGCGGCTACACCGCCTGGGATCCGACCAGCCCGCCGTGGCTGCTGGTGACCCCGCAGGGCACGACGCTGGTGATTCCGACCGCGTTCGTGAGCTGGACCGGCGAGGCGCTCGACAAGAAGACGCCGCTGCTGCGCTCGCAGGAGGCGCTGTCGAAGCAGGCCGTCCGCATCCTCAAGCTATTCGGCTCGAAGGCGCAGCGCGTCATCACCACCTGCGGCCCCGAGCAGGAATACTTCCTGATCGATCGCCAGTTCTATTTCAACCGCCCCGACCTGATCAACGCGGGTCGCACGCTGTTCGGCGCCAAGCCGCCGAAGGGGCAGGAGATGGAGGACCATTACTTCGGTGCCATCCCCGATCGCGTGCTGGCCTTCATGATGGAAGTCGAGCGCGAGCTCTACCGGGTCGGCGTGCCGCTCAAGACGCGCCACAACGAGGTCGCGCCGAGCCAGTACGAAGTGGCGCCCATCTTCGAGAACGCCAACGTCGCCACCGATCACCAGATGATGACGATGGAGATGCTGCGGCGGGTCGCGCCGAAGTACGGGCTCGCCTGCCTGCTCCATGAAAAGCCGTTCGCCGGCGTCAACGGTTCAGGCAAGCATCTGAACTGGTCGATGGGCGACGACCTCGGCAACAACCTGCTGAATCCCGGCGAGACGCCGCACGACAACGTCCAGTTCCTGGTGTTCTGCGCCGCGGTGCTGCGCGCCGTCAACAAGTATCAGGGCCTGCTCCGCTTCTCGATCGCCAGCGCCGGAAACGATCACCGGCTCGGCGCCAACGAAGCGCCGCCGGCGATCATCTCGATCTTCCTCGGCGACATGCTGACCGACATCTTCCAGCAGCTGGAGAAGGCCGGCAGCGCCAAGACGACCAAGAGCGGCGGCATCCTCGACATCGGGGTCGGCGTGCTGCCGAAGCTGCCGCGCGACGCCGGCGACCGCAACCGCACCAGCCCGTTTGCCTTCACCGGCAACAAGTTCGAGTTCCGCGCCGTGTCGGCCAATCAGAGCATCGCGCTGCCGAACGTCTGCCTCAACGTCGCGGTGACGGAATCGCTCGATCACGTCGCCAGCGAGCTCGAGAAGAGCCTGAAGAGCGGCGAAAAACTGCAGTCGGCCGTCAAGACGCTGCTGACCAAGCTGATCAAGGAGAACAAGCGGATCATCTTCAATGGCAACGGCTATTCCGACGACTGGCAGAAGGAGGCCGCGAAGCGCGGACTACTGAACCTCCGCACCTCGGTCGACGCCTATGGCGAGGCGCTCAAGCCCGACGTCGTCAAGGCGTTCGAGAAATACGGCGTGCTCAACGAACGCGAGCTGCACGCGCGCGTCGACGTCGCCATCGAGCAGTACAACAAGTCCGTCAACGTCGAAGCGCAGCTGATGGTGCTGATGGCCAACCGCTACATCCTGCCCGCCGGCTTCCGCTACCAGGGACAGCTCGCCGCGAGCGTCGCCGCGGTCAAGTCGGCCGGCACCACCGCCAGGGAGACGCGGCGGACGCTCGATCAGGTGACCGCGATCATCGACGACATGAAGACCCGCGTCGAGAAGCTCCAGCAGCTGCTCGAACACGAGTCGAACGGCGAGGCGGACAAGCACGCGAAGTACTTCCGCGACCGGGTCATTCCGGCGATGAACGTGCTGCGCGAGAGCGGCGACGCGCTCGAATGCCTGGTCCCGCAGGACCTCTGGCCGCTGCCGACCTACCGCGAAATGCTCTTCGTCAAATAGCGGTCAGCCGCGCCCCGCGAGGAGCGCCTCGATCCGATCGAGGCGCTCCATCACCGCCTGCTGCCGCATGTCGTCGGACGTCGGCTTGCGGCCGAACATCGCCAGCGTTCCACCCGGCTCGAGGATGCACTTGTCCACATCGCCGAGCGACTCGAACCCCTGTCTGTGCGCGGCGGCGAGGAGCTCGTGCTGCGTGATGACCTCCTTGTCGAGCGCCGTCTGAATCACGCAGCCGTTCTCGACCAACACCGTCGCATCCCCCTCGATCATCTCGTCGATCTCGTGATGCCGATGCAGGAAACGCACGACGAACCAGTTGAACACCAGCAGCGTCAGCGCGCCCACCAGCCCGCCGAGCACGGAGTTGTCGTTGCCGATGATCGCGTTCTGTACCGTGTTCGAGATCATCAGCAGGACGACGAGGTCGTAGGGATTGAGCTGCGCCAGCTGCCGCTTGCCGAACAGGCGCAGGAGCACGAGCAACGCGGCGTAGACCAGCAGGGGACGGACGATTTTCTCGAGCCACGGAACGCCAGGAATCAAAAGGTCGGACCAGAACATGAGAGCTGCCTCCAGCTGACAGGTAGGATACTCAACCTGCCGCCGCCGCACGCGCCAAACTCACACGCGAGGCGGCTGACGGACGCCGCCGTCCGCACGTTCATCCGGCTGTAGATCTGGGGGTCAGCGAACCCGTCGTAGGGAGGTAGCGGCAGGTGTGACTCATGTGAGGCACCTGATATCCTGCTCCCATCCATGGCGAAACGTCCCAAGAAAGAAGCCTCCCTGTTCGACGCCGACGTCGACAACGGCGCGCCGGCAGGCCCGATCGACGAGAGCGTCACGCTGCACGAGGCTGCGCAGACCCGGTATCTCAACTACGCCCTCTCCGTTATCACCTCGCGCGCGCTGCCCGACGTGCGCGACGGCCTGAAGCCCGTTCAGCGCCGCATCCTATTCACGATGTGGCAGCAGAACATGACCGCCGACGCCAAGCACCGCAAGTGCGCCAAGGTCGTCGGCGACGTGATGGGCAGCTATCACCCGCACGGCGACATCGCCCTCTACGAGACGCTGGTGCGCATGGCGCAGCCGTTCTCGCTGCGCTATCCGCTCGTCGACGGCCAGGGAAACTTCGGATCGCTCGACGGCGACAGCGCCGCGGCCATGCGCTACACCGAGTGCCGCCTGTCGCGCATCTCCGACGAAATGCTTTCCGAGATCGACCAGAGCACCGTGCCGTTCCGGGCCAACTACGACGGCACCCGGACGGAGCCGGTCGTGCTGCCGGCGCGGCTGCCGAACCTGCTGATCAACGGCGCCACCGGCATCGCGGTCGGCATGGCCACCAACATCCCGCCGCACAACCTGGGCGAAGTGTGCACCGCGCTGGTCAAGCTGCTCGACGACCCCGATCTGACCAGCGTGCGGCTCTGCAAGTGGATCAAGGGCCCCGACTTCCCGACCGGCGGCGAGATGCTGAATTCGCCGGACGAACTGAAGGAAATCTACAAGACCGGTTCCGGCGCCATCCGCCTGCGCGGCACGTGGGAGATGGGCCCGGAGACGCGCGCCGCCAAGACCGTCTACATCACCAGCATTCCCTACACGGTCAACAAGGCCACTCTCACCGAGCGCATCGGCGAGATCGCCGCCGGCCGCAAGCTGCCGCCGCTCCTCGACGTCAAGGATCTCTCGACCGAAGACGTTCGCATCGCGCTCGAGCTCAAGCGCGACGCCGACGAGAAGATGGTCATGGCGTACCTGTTCAAGCACACGCCGCTGCAAACCAACTTCCTCGTCAATCTCACCTGCCTGATCCCGACGGAGAACCCGGAAGCCGGACGGCCCGAGCGGCTCGACCTGCACGCCATGCTCTGGCACTTCCTGCATTTCCGGCTGGATGTCGTGACCAAGCGGCTCGAGCACGAGCTCGAGGCGCTGAAGAAGCGCATCCACATCCTCGAGGGATTCGAGAAGGTCTTCGACGCGCTCGACGACATCCTGAAGATCGTCAGGAAGTCGGAGGGCAAGGCCGACGCCGCGCAGCAGATCATCCGCAAGTACTCGCTCGATGCCGAGCAGACCGACGCGATCCTCGAGCTCAAGCTGTACCGCCTGGCCCGGCTCGAGATCCTGATCATCCGCAAGGAGCTCGACGAGAAGCGCAAGCGGGCCCGCCAGATCGGCGGACTCCTGAAGGACGAAAAGAGCCGCTGGGCGATGGTCCGCGACGAGATCGAAGAGATTCAGAAGAAGTACGGCGATCCCCGCCGGACCAGGATCTCGAGCGATGCCGGCGAGGCAGAGTACACGGCCGAAGACTTCATCGTCGAAGAAGACAACGTGGTGATCGTGTCGCGGGACGGCTGGGTGAAGCGGCAGAAAGAGGTGAAGGACCTCGCGACGACGCGCCTGCGCGAGGGAGACCACGTGCTGGCGGTGTTGCAGGGGAGCACGCGCGCGACCGCCGTATTCTTCAGCAACTTCGGCGTCGCCTACACGGCGCGGATCGCCGACGTGCCGGCCTCGACGGGCTACGGCGAACCGATCCAGCGCCTGTTCAAGCTGAAGGACGGTGAACGGATCGTCGACGCTCTGAGCCTCGACCCGCGGGTCGCGCCGCGGATCAAGGCCACCAAAGAAGGCGAAGAGCCGAGGGAGCATGCCGTGGCGGTGACGAGCGACGGCTACGCGCTTCGATTCTCGCTGGAGCCGTTCCTGGAACCAAGCACCCGCGCCGGGCGTCGATATGCCAGGACGGCAGAGGCCGCCGAGGTGGTCGGGATGGCGCGCCTGACGGGCGGGGAGGTGCTGATTGTCGCGACGCGCGACGCACGTGCGTTGCTCACCAAGGCCGTGGAGGTCAATTTTCTCTCGGGGCCCGGCCGCGGCGTCATCCTGATCAAGCTGGCCTCAGGCGACGATCGCGTGCTGGGTTTCATCGCATCGACCGGGGATCGCGATCTGCTGACCGTCGAAACGAGCCGCGGCGCCGAGCAGACGATCAGCACGACGAAGTACGAGATTACCGGCCGTGGCGGCAAGGGACGCGAGCTGCTGCAGCGCGGCCAGTTCACGCGCGTGATCTGGCCGGCGCCCGACGCGCCGCAGCCACTGTCGTAGCGACGGCCGCAAGCGCCCTCGGGTCTTGGATCGACGAAAGGACACGAACGAAATGGCTGACAAGAAGATCATCGCGGTCGTCGGTGCGACGGGCGCGCAGGGCAACGGGCTCGTGCGGGCGATTCTGGCCGACCGCAGCGGGCAGTTCGCGGTGCGGGCCATCACCCGCAATCCCGATTCCGAGAAGGCGAAAGCGCTCGCCGCCGCGGGCGCCGAGGTGGTGGCGGCGAACGTCGACGACGAGGCGAGCCTGAGCCGCGCGTTCGCCGGGGCGTTCGGCGCATTCTGCGTGACCTTCTTCTGGGATCACTTCTCGGCCGAAAAGGAAGTCGAGGAGGCGGGCAACATGGCCCGCGCCGCCAAGACCGCCGGCGTGAAGCACGTCGTCTGGTCAACCCTCGACGACACGCGCCGATTCATGTCGCTCGACGACCCGCGCATGCCGACCCTTGGCGGCAAGTACAAGGTGCCGCACTTCGACGGCAAGGGGGAGGCCGATCAGCAGTTCCGCGACGCCGGCGTGCCGACCACGTTCCTGCTGACGGTGTTCTACTGGGAGAACTTCATCTCCTTCGGCGCGGGTCCGCAGCCGGCAGGTGATGGCAGCTACCTGCTGACGATGCCGATGGGGAAGGGGAAGCTGCCGGCGATCGGCGTCGACGACATCGGCAAGTGCGCACTCGGCGTATTCAAGCGCCCCGATCTCATCGGCCGGACGATTGGCATCGCCGGCGGCGCGCCGACCGGCGAGGAAATGGCGGCCGCCATGAGCAAGGCCCTCGGCGTCCCGGTGAAATACAACGACGTGCCGCCCGAGGTCTATCGCGGGTTCGGATTCCCCGGCGCCGACGACATGGGGAACATGTTCCAGTTCAAGCGCGACTTCAACGATGTCTACGTGAAGTCGCGGAGCGTCGAGCTGGCGCGTGAGCTGAATCCCGAGCTGCAGTCGTTCGACCAGTGGCTGGCGACGCACGCGAGCGCCATTCCGCTCAAGTAGCAGTGATCTGGTCGTTCTCGAGACGTGTTACCGCGGCGGCAGACTGCGGCTACGGCTGCGTCACGCGGACCCAGTCGACGAGCGTGTCGGCTTTGCCGGCCTTGACCGCGTCGACCGTTGTTTGCGGCAGGCCGAAGTAGGGCTGTTCGACGTGATTGACGCCGTGCGGGTAGCCGCCGCCGAGCGCGAGGTTGACGATCAGGTGCTTCGGGTTGTCGTACGCCCAGCGTCCGTACTTCTCGACGTCGGCCCTCGAGGCGCGGTAGATCTCCTTGCCGTCGATGCGGAAGACCAGGAGATCCGCCGTCCAGTCGACTGAATAGACGTGCCACTGTGAGATATCGACGGTGGCGTGCTTGACGAGTGGCGTGTTGCCGAAGTAACCGGGACCGTGCAGCGCCACGCTCGTCCACGTCGCCTCGCCGACGTTTTCCATCACGTCGATCTCGCCGGTGTCGGGCCAGCGGCCGTTCCCGAGCGCCCAGAACGCCGGCCAGAGCCCCGCACCTGGCGCGAGCTTCATCCGCGCGGCGGCCGTGCCGTAGACGAACTCGAACTTGCCGCGCGTGTCGATCCGTCCCGACAGGAAATCGGCGGTCTTTCCGTCGGGCGTTGCGAATGCGGGATGGAGCCGCGGGTGGATGGTCAGGAGGCCGTCGCGGACCTCGAGCACGTCCGGCGCATCGACGTAGGCCTGCTGCTCGTTGTTGACCGTGCGCCAGCTGCTGCCGGTCACGATCACGTTCCACTTCGCGCGGTCCAGCGACGGGCCGGAGAATTCGTCTTCGAACAACGTCCGATCGGCACTGCCCGCCGCGGGGGCCATGACCAATGACGCGAAAACGGCAGCGAGCGCGGCGCGTCGCCATGAAGGACGCGACCGAGCGATAGCGAGAGAGCGTGCAGGGGAGTTCGAGGGGCGACGCCCCTCGAATGACATCAGACGCATGCGGTAGGATTATACGGATATGGGTCCGTGGGAGGGGTTTTCGGGCGTCAACAGCGGCTACGTGCTCGAGCTGTACGAGCGCTTCCGGACCGATCCCTCCTCGGTTGACCCCGCGACCCGCGCGATTTTCGAGGAGTGGTCTCCGCCGGCGGCTGTGGCGGCCGATCCAATTACGTCGGACGGCGTAACGGCGCGCGTCGCCGTCGATGCCGTGCACCTGGCGCAGTCGATCCGGCGCTACGGGCACCTGGCTGCCCAGCTCGATCCGCTCGGCACCAGGCCTCCGGGCGATCCGTCGCTGCTGGCGGAGACGCACGGCGTCACCGACACGGACCTGCGCCGCCTGCCGGCCACGCTGATGTCGTCGGCTCTCGCCGATGGCGCTGCGTCGATGCAGGAACTGGTCGACGCCTTCCGTCAGGTCTACTGCTCGACGACCGGCTACGACTTCTCGCACATCTTCGTGCCGGAGGAGCGGCGCTGGCTGCGCCAGGCGGTGGAAGGAGGGCGGTTCCGCGCGCCGGCCGACCCGATCAACCCGGTCGCTCTGCTCGAGCGGCTCACCCAGGTCGAGACGTTCGAGCGTTTCCTGCATCGCACGTTCCCCGGCAAGACGCGGTTCTCGATCGAGGGTCTCGACATGCTGGTGCCGATCCTCGACGAGGTCATCGGCGAAGCGGCGGAAGCGGGCACCGGCCACGCGCTCATCGGCATGGCCCACCGCGGCCGTCTCAACGTGATGGCGCACGTGCTCTGCAAGCCGTACGAGCAGATCCTCGCAGAGTTCAAGGACCCGGTGAGCTCGCGCAGCTTCCGCGAAGACATGGCGTGGAGCGGCGACGTCAAGTATCACGCCGGCGCCACCCGCGCGATCGAGGACGGCCGCGAGATCGGTATGGAGGTGTCGATGCCGCCCAACCCGAGCCATCTCGAGGCGGTCGACCCGGTGGTCGAGGGGATGGCGCGTGCCGCCGGGACTGTCGCCGATCGCGGCGGCGCCCCGCGCTTCGATCCGGCGCGCAGCATACCGATTCTCATCCACGGCGACGCCGCGTTCCCCGGTCAGGGCATCGTCGCGGAGACGCTGAACCTGGGCCGTCTCGCCGGCTACGACACCGGCGGCACCATCCACATCATCGTCAACAATCAGCTCGGGTTCACGGCCGACTCACGGGATTCCTACAGCACGTCCTATGCGAGCGGACTGGCGCGGGGCTTCAAGATTCCGATCGTCCACGTCAATGCCGACGATCCGGCCGCCTGCGTGGCGGCCGCGCGTCTGGCGTTCGCGTATCGGTCGAGATTCCAGCGCGACTTCCTGATCGATCTCATCGGCTACCGGCGCTGGGGCCACAACGAGGGGGACGAGCCCGCGTTCACGCAGCCGCTGATGTACCAGACGGTGGCATCGCACCCGACCGTACGGGAGATCTGGGCCCGAACGCTGGTGGCCCGGGGGGAGATTGAGGAAGGGCTGCCGGATCAGCTGAGCCGGAGGTACTTCGACGAGCTGCAGCACGCGCTGGACACGCTCGAGCCCGAGAAGGATTTCATCGAGCCGACACCTGACGCGCCGCCGCCAGGCGCCGCGGCGCGCGCGCAGACGGCGGTGCCGCTCGAGCAGCTGGCCGACCTCAATGCCTCGCTGCTGCTGATGCCCGACGGCTTCGCGGTGCACAAGAAGCTGGAACGGCTGCGCGAGAAGCGCGGCCACGTGTTCGACGCGCCCGATGAGCGTACCGTCGACTGGTCGGTCGCCGAGGAGCTCGCCTTGGCGTCGATCCTCGCAGACGGTACGAGCATCCGGCTGACCGGTGAGGACGTGGAGCGAGGCACCTTCAGCCATCGCCACGCGGTACTGCACGACATCCGCAGCGGCGCCATCCACCTGCCGCTGCAGGGCCTGCCGCAGGCGAAGGCGGGATTCGAGATCCACAACAGCCCGCTGTCGGAGAACGCCGCGCTCGGCTTTGAGTACGGCTACAGCGTACAGGCGCCCTCGCGCCTGGTGATCTGGGAGGCGCAGTACGGCGATTTCGTCAACGGCGCGCAGGTGATCATCGACGAGTTCCTGACCTCCGCGCGCAGCAAGTGGGGGCAGGAGCCGTCGCTCGTCCTGCTGCTGCCGCACGCCCACGAGGGGCAGGGGCCGGATCACGCCAGCGCCCGCCCGGAGCGGTTTCTGCAACTTGCCGCCGACGTCAACATGCGGATCGCCAACTGCACGACGGCCGCGCAGTACTTCCACCTGCTGCGCCGGCAGGCCGCGCTGCTGCTCACCGATCCGCTGCCGCTCGTGGTCCTGACCCCCAAGGGCCTGCTGCGCCATCCGCTGGTGGCCTCGACGCCGCGCGATCTCGCCGAGGGACGCTTCCGCACGGTGATCGACGACGATGAAGTGCGCGCCAGCGCAGCCGACGTCCGCCGGGTGCTCGTGTGTTCCGGCAAGGTGTATGTGGATCTCGTCGGCGGCGACAAGCGCGCCGCGGTCAGAGATGTCGCGGTCGTCCGCCTCGAGCAGTTGTATCCGGTCCCGGCGCAGAACCTGCGCGCCACGCTCGACGCCTACAATCACGCCGACGACATCGTCTGGATGCAGGAGGAGCCCGAGAACATGGGGGCATGGGAGTTCATCCGTCCTCACCTCGCCGAGGCGGCCGGCGGCCGTCCGGTCCGCGTGATCGCGCGACCGCGCAGTGCGAGCCCGGCGGAGGGGTCCGCGGCGCGCCATGGCCGCCAGCAGCAGCTCCTCATCGACCAGGCCTTCGCGCCGTCGGGCACCGGGCAGGGGCGCGCGAAACCTGGAGCCAAGCCTGCGCCGCAGCATGTTGCGGGCTGAGACGCGCCCAGCAGCAACTCTGGTTTCCAGACCGAAGCACGTCCGAGATTGGGAGTCGGTAATCTTCATAACCGGAAACCCACACCGCCAGGAGCCCTGAATGTCGGCGAACGTCGTAGTACCCGAAGTTGGTGAATCGATCGTCGATGCGCGCGTCGCCCGCTGGCTGAAGCGCGAAGGCGACCAGGTGTCGGCTGGAGAACCGCTCGTCGAGCTCGAGACCGACAAGATCGATCTCGAAGTGGCCGCGCCGAAGGCGGGCGTGCTCAGCCGCATCGCGCATGGCGACGGCGCCGACGTCAAGGTCGGGGAAGTGCTCGGCGTGATCGAAGAGGGGGGAACGGGCGAGGAGAAGCCAGAGGCCGAGAGTCCGCGGCCGGACGCCGGCAGCCGGCAGCCGGCAGCCGACCGGAAGCGCGCCACCCCCGCGGCGAAGAATGTCGCCGATCGGAATCAGGTCGACCTGAAGACGGTCGAGGGTACCGGCGTCGCGGGCCGCGTGATGCGACGCGACGTGGAGTCCGCCTCCACGCGTGGGGCCGCGGCGGAGCCGCCGGCGGTCGCGCCTCCCGCGGCGAAGGCCGAGCCGGTGGTTGCCGGCACGCGGCCGGCCACGCCCATCCGCGAGGAACGGCGACAGAGCGGCGACCGCTCCGAAGAGCGCGTGCGGATGTCGAAGCGTCGCGCCACCATCGCCAGGCGGCTCGTCGAGGCGCAGAGCACCGCCGCGATGCTCACGACCTTCAACGAAGTCGACATGTCGGCGATCCAGGCGGTTCGCGAGCGGCACAAACAATCGTTCAAAGAGAAGCATGGCGTCGGCCTCGGGCTGACCTCGTTCTTCGTCAAAACGGTGATCGGCGCGCTGCGCGAATTCCCGCGGATCAATGCCGAGATCCAGGGCGACGAGATGGTGCTGAAGCACTACTACGACATCGGTATTGCGGTCGGCGCCAGCGAGGGGCTCGTCGTGCCGGTGCTGCGCGACGCCGATCGGATGTCGTTCGCTCAGATCGAAGGCAGGATTCGTGAGTTCGCCAAGGCGGCGGAGGATGGAACGCTCTCGCTCGCCGATCTGCGTGGCGGGACGTTCACCATCACCAACGGCGGCGTGTTCGGATCGCTGCTCAGCACACCCATCCTCAATCCGCCGCAGGTCGCCATTCTCGGTCTGCACGCCATCAAGGATCGTCCCGTCGTCGTGAGCGGCCAGGTAGTGATCCGGCCGATGATGTACACCGCGCTGACCTACGACCACCGGATCGTGGACGGTTCGGAAGCAGTCCAGTTCCTCGTGCGGGTCAAGCAGCTCGTCGAGGATCCGGGCGCCCTGCTGCTCGAGTAAATGGAAGCCGTCCGGCTTGCCGATCAACTCGTGCGCGCCCACCACGGCGATCCGTGGCACGGCTCGGCGCTGAGGACGATCCTGCAGGGCGTCTCGGCGTCACAGGCGGCGCGCCGGCCGGCAGCGGAGGCGCACTCGATCTGGGAGATTGTGCTCCATCTGGCCGGCTGGCGGAACGAGGTGGCGCGCCGCGCGGGCGGAGCGCCGGCGGCTGAGCCTGAAGGGGGTGACTGGCCCCCGGTTGGCGACCCCTCGCCGGACCGCTGGGCCGCGGCGCTGGCGGCTCTCGACGCCGCGCACGAGCGGTTGCTGGCGGCCGTCGGCGGCCTGACCGACGAGGCGCTGGCCGCTCCGTCCGTCGATCCGCGCGATCGGTCGCTTGGCGCCGGCGTCACCTATCGCGAGTTGTTCCACGGCATCGTCCAGCACGATGCCTATCACGCGGGACAGATCGCGCTGCTCAAGAAACTCTGACGAACCTTCACAGACGACTTTCCGGATGAGCCCCGACCGGCCCGACGACACGCGCACCGATCACGATTTCGCGGCCGCGTGGTCGTCGGAGGCGCTGACGCGCTCCTTCGCCCCCTCGGGCAGCGGCATGCCCGTCGATCTGCCGTTCCTCTTCGCGGCGGGCCAGCAGTTCGGCCGCTATCACATCGTCCGTCCCATCGGGAAAGGCGGCATGGGGCAGGTGTACGAAGCGGAGGAGCTCGACAGCGGCCGGCGCGTCGCGATCAAAATCCTGAGCCGCGGCATCGGCGACGACGAGGAGCGCGAGCGGTTTCTGCAGGAAGGCCGGCTGGCGGCGTCGCTGAGCCACCCCAACACCGTCTACGTGTTCGGCACCACCGAGGTACAGGGCTTCCTGGTCATCGCGATGGAGCTCGCGCCGTCGGGCACGCTGAAGGACCTCGTCATACCGGGAGAGCCGATGGCACCGCCGGCAGCGGTCGACGCCGTGCTGCAGGTGATTGCCGGGCTCGAGGCCGCGGCGTCGATCGGCATCCTGCATCGCGACGTCAAGCCGTCGAACTGCTTCGTCGCCGCGGACGGACGGGTGCTGGTCGGCGATTTCGGGCTGTCGATCGGCGCGGTGCACGGAAGCGGTGATCGCGGCACCATTCTCGGCACGCCCGGGTTCGCGTCGCCTGAACAGCTGCGCGGCGACGCGCTGGATCTGCGCTCCGATATCTATTCGGTCGGCGCGACGCTCTTCTACCTCCTCGCCGGCCGCGCCCCGTTCGAGGATCAGAGCACGACCGGTCTGCTGGCGCGTGTGGCGTCAGAGCCACCACCGTCCATTGCGACGCTGCGCGCCGACGTGCCGCATCGGCTCGCGCAGGCGATCATGCGCTGCCTCGAGAAGGATCCGTCGGCGCGTTTCGCGAACTACACCATGCTGCACGCGGCGCTCGAGCCGTTCGGTTCGGCCAGTCAGCCGCCCGCACCGCTCGTTCGCCGGCTGACGGCCGGGGCCGTCGACGCGTGGATCACCAGCATTCCCGCCGGGCTGCTGACGCCACTGCTCGGGCTCTTTCCACTCAGCCCGTCTCATCGCATCGACGGGGTCATCGTGGCCGCGATCGCCGTGGCGACGACTGCGCTCTATTACGGGCTGCTCGAAGGACACTGGGGGGCGGCGGCCGGCAAGGCGCTGCTGGGCCTGCGTGTCGTCGATCGGTCGCAGGCGACACCAGGCATCCGGCGCGGCGTCGAACGGGCGCTCGCGTTCGCTGTCCCCTGGCAGATGGTGGTCCTGATCGTGACCTGGCTCGTCGTGCGGCGGGTTCCCGAGATTGCGGTGAGCGCGCTCGACGCCGTCGCCGGCGCGGCGGCGTTCGTGCTCCTGTTCTGTGTCGCGCGCCCGTCGAGCGGCTTTCTCGGCCTGCACGATCGCCTCAGCGGAACCCGCGTGGTTCGACGGCGGGCCCGACGCGAGGCCCGCGATCGGGCGACCGCGATTCGTCAGGTTTCAGACGCGCCATTCGACGGCGGCGAAGCCGTCGGGCCGTACCGGCTTTCCCCTGGAACGGCGTGGTCCACCGGATCCGCCCTGACGGTTCCCGGCTTCGACGAGCGGCTGCACCGCCGCGTCCGGATCGATCTGCTGCCGCCGGCCACGCCACCGCTCGATGCGGTGCGTCGCGATCTCGATCGGCCGGGCCGGGCGCGATGGCTCGGCGGCCGCCGCGGCGAGCAGAGCTGGGACGCCTACGAAGCGCTCGAGGGCGCCCCGCTCGCCGACGTCGCTGCGGCCCGGCAGTCCTGGTCGCGCGTCCGCTACTGGCTCGAGGATCTGACGAGTGAAGTCGTCGCCGGCCTCAAGGACGGCACGCTGCCGCCGCTCGATCCGGGACTGGTGCTCCTCTGCCACGACGGCCGCGCGCGGCTGCTCGACGCTCCGCAGCCGGCGGCTGTCGGCCCGACGGCGGATGTCGCCTCCACGCAGCAGTTCCTCTATACGGTGGCCGCATCCGCGCTTCTCGGCGTTCCGGCCGGCGGCGCCGCGGCGCTGCCGCCGAACACGCCGCTGCCGCTCGCGGCGCGCAAGGCGCTGCTCGCGCTGCGGACGTCAACCTTTGCCTCGCCCGAGGACTTGCGCGACGGCGTACGCGCTGCGCTCGCGGGTCCCGCGGTCCTGCCGCGCCAGCGCCGGCTCGTCCAGGTGGCCGCCAGCGCTGCGCTGCCGATCGCCCTCACCATCAGTTCACTCGGCACGATCGTCGCGCTCAACCGGCAGAAGGTGGACCGGGAGGAGATCCTCGCACTGCAGACCTGCCTCGGGGCGATCGAGCAGGCCGAAAAGGGGTCGCGCCGCAGCGATGCCACGGCGCAGACGCGCAAGACCGCCGCCGAGATCTACATCGCGGAACATCTCGCCACCGAAGTACGCGCTCCGGATACCTGGGCGCGCTCGTATCCGAACCTTGGCGCGCGCGGCGGACGCGACCGCGCCTACCTGGCCCTCGACGCGCATCGAGATCGAACGCCAGACGAGGTCCGCCGCGCCGACGAGACTGTCGAGGCCCTGATCGCGAAGGAGCGGTCGGGTCTCGCGCGTCTCACGACCTTCGCCGGGCTGCTGACGACGGCGCTGGCGATCGCCGCCGGTACCAGCGCCATTCCGGCGCTGCTCGCCCTGATCGGCGCGCTGGTGACGGGCAGCGGCTTCACGTTCCGTCCGTGCCGCGCGGCGCTGGTCAACAGGCGCGGCCAACCCGTGTCGCGCCTCCGCGCCCTCTGGCGTGCGGTCGTCTGCTGGTCGCCGATTGCCGCGATGCTCGTCTCTTATGTGTTCAGGAGCGACGGCACGAGCTCGCCCGCGCTGATTGCCGTGCAGTCGATGCTGCTCCTGGCGGCGATCGCCGCGGCGCTGTGGGCGATCGCGCGGCCGACGCGCGGGCTGCAGGACCGCCTGGCCGGCACCTGGATCGTCCCGCGGTAAGATGGCCTCCTTGGCGACCTACACAGCAAAAGACATCACGGTTCTCGAGGGGCTCGAGCCGGTTCGCAAGCGCCCCGGCATGTATATCGGCGGCGTCGGCAGCACCGGCCTCCATCACCTCGTCTGGGAGATCCTCGACAACGCGATCGACGAGGCGATGAACGGCCACGCCTCCAATATCCGCGTCACGCTGCACGCCGACGGCGCGTCGCTCACGGTGGAAGACGACGGGCGCGGCATTCCGGTCGACAAGCATCCGAAGACGAAGCAGAGCGCGCTCGAGGTGGTGTTTACCACGCTGCACGCCGGCGGCAAGTTCGAGGCCGGCAGCTACAAGACGGCCGGTGGGCTCCACGGCGTCGGCGCCAGCGTCGTCAACGCACTGTCGAAGGAGCTGGTCGCCACCGTCAAGCGCGACGGCGCCGTCTGGGAGCAGCGCTTCGCGCAGGGGCATCCGGTCGGTCCGGTGAAGAAGCTCGGCCCGGCCCGCGGCACCGGCACGACGGTGTTCTTCCGTCCCGACTCCACGATCTTTCCGAAGGTCGAGTTCGACGCCGAGGTCATCAAGCAGCGTCTCGAGATCTCGAGCTACCTCCACAAGGGCATCAAGGTTTCGTTCGAGAACGAGGAGACCGGCGACAAGGCCGCCTACCAGCACACCGAGGGGCTGGTCGACTACCTGCGCACGATCATCGCCGAGCGCAGCGCCACACCCGTCCACGACGTGCCGTTCACGCTCACGCGCGAGGACGGCCTGCGCATGGACGTCGTACTGCAGTGGACGCAGTCGACCGACGAACACGTCCGGAGCTACGTCAACGGCATCCCGACCGGCTCGGGCGGTACCCACGAGAACGGCTTTCGCGCCGGGCTCGGTAAAGCCGTGCGGAACTTCATCGACACGCACAACCTTTCGCCGAAAGGCGTCACGCTGACGGCGGAGGACATCCGCGAAGGTCTGGTCGCGGTGCTGAGCGTGTTCATCCAGGAGCCGCAGTTCCAGGGTCAGACCAAGGACCGGTTGAACAACCCGGAAATGACCGCCGCCATCGACTCGCAGGTGCGGCCGCCGCTCGAGCACTGGCTCAACACCAACATCTCGGTCGCCGAGTCGATCGTGGCGCGCATCATCCTGGCCGCGCGCGCCCGCGAGGCGAGCCGGGCCGCGCAGCAGGAGGTGACGCGCAAGTCGGCGACGTCGGGCCGCCTGACGCTGCCAGGCAAGCTGAGCGACTGCTCGTCGCCCGGACGCGACGACAGCGAGATCTTCATCGTCGAAGGGGACTCGGCCGGCGGCTCCGCCAAGCAGGGGCGCGATCGCACGAAACAGGCGATCCTGCCGCTGCGCGGCAAGGTCCTGAACACCGAGAGCGCGTCGCTCGCCAAGGTGTTGGAGAACAAGGAGCTCACCGATCTGGTCACCGCGCTCGGCTGCGGGCTCGGCAAGAACTTCGATGCGAGCCGGACGCGCTACGGCAAGATCATCATCCTCGCCGACGCCGACTCCGACGGCCACCACATCGCGACGCTGCTGCTGACGTTCATCTACCGGCACATGCCGCAGCTCATCACGCTGGGCCGGGTTTTCCTCGCGCAGCCGCCCCTCTACCGCATCGACATCGGCAAGGAAACCTACTGGGCGCTCGACGAGGCCCACAAGGCGCGGCTGCTGAAGGCGCACGGCAACGGCCGCGGCACACCCGAGATCACGCGGTTCAAGGGGCTCGGCGAGATGATGCCGAAGGTGCTGTGGGAGACGACGCTCAATCCTCGCACCCGGCGCCTGCTGCGCGTCGAGATCGGGGACCAGATCGTCACCGACCGCGTGATCAACGAGCTGATGGGGAAGGACCCGTCCGCGCGCTTCCGCTTCATCATGGAACGGGCGGAAGAGGCCGTCGAACTGGACGTTTAAATCCGAGGGGCGTTGCCCCTCGGACTCCCCGGCAGCGTCACTCGCTCGCCGCTTCGCCGGCTCGCTCCGTGCCGCTGGCTCGTTCGCGGCGCTCACTCGCGCGGCGGACTCGGCTTGCCCGTCGGACTCCCCGGCACGCGGCGCTCACTCGCGCGGAACCACACCCATTGGTGCGGTTCCGCCTCAAGGGGGAAAGGACGCGCGCTCGGCGCCGCTACCGCGTGCCGACCGGCACCGAGATCCCGAGCGCCAGACGCGCGCCCTTGTGCACGTCGCCGAACGTCGCGTAGAGCGGGAAGTCCAGCTTGACGCGCGCCGCCAGGTGCTCGGCCAGCCGGAAGTCGGCGCCGCCGCCCGGCGTCACCACCGGGTAGTGATTGGTGGTGCCGTCGGTGGTGAGGTTGTCCAGACCGGTTCCCATCAGGATCGTCGCGAACGGACGCACCTTCGCGGCGCGCGACCCTGACTGGAAACGCACACCGCCAGAGAACGTCGTGATGTGCTGGCTGGTGCCGTTGTCGTCGCGATAGTCGGCGGTGGCCTCACCGGTCACGCTGACGACGTGCGTGATGCGATAGGACGCGCCGGCAAACCATCCTGGTTGATAGGTCGTCGACTCGCCGCGGTTGAGGACGCGGTTCACCACGTCGATGCCGCCGAAGTAGTCGCCGTGATCGTCGCTCCCTGAAGGAGTCGACTTCGCGGGTGTGGTGGTCGGCTGGCCGCTGGCCGCCTGCGCCGCGGCGGGGGCGGGCAGGAGGGCTGCGGTCAGCAGCAGCGTTGCGATGGGAGCGAACCGGATACGCATCGTCAATCGTCGCCTCTACCAGTTGACCCGGAATACGAGCTGGCCGATACGGCCGCCGGGATCGTAGGTGTTGTTGATGTCGGCGTACGCCGTGGTCACGCGATAGGTATCGCCGCTGGCGAAGCCTGCGTTGGTCGTCGGGAACACCGAGTTGTAGTCGATCGCGTTGAAGACGTTCAGCAGGCCGATCTCGAAGTCGAAGCTGGCGCGGCCGCCGAGCGGGAACCGCTTCTTGGCGCTGAAGTCGAAGCGGCTGAACAGCGGCGCGTTGATCAGCTGCTGGCGGACGTTGCAGTCGCCCGTGATGATCGTCGTGCAGCTCGCGTCGCTCGCCGGCGCGATGTACGGCTTGGTCGTGTCGGGGCCGCCGCAGGTCGCGGCGTTCGAGCCGGTGCAGAGCGGGTGGCCGGTGGGGCTGCTGACGTCGATCGCCCAGGCCTTGATGGTGTTCGCCATCAAATCCTGCGGCAGGTTATAGACGAAGCCGTCGGCCGCCGTGTAGTAATTGAACTCCTTCTGCAGGTCCGACAGGGTCATGTTGACCAGCTTGACGTCGCCGATGTCGATCAGGCGTCCCGTCTCGACGCGCCCGGTCAGGTTCACCTGCCAGTTGCCGACGATCCCGTCGAGCCACTTGTTCATGTCGGAGCCGAAGCGCTCCCCGTGGCCGACCGGGACCTCGTAGTTTGCCGTCATCTTGAACGCGTGCGGCGGCGCCGACGCCGAACGCAGCACCGAGCGCTCACGGAAGAGCGTGTCGAGTTGCGAGGCCCACTGCACCTGATAGGCGTAGTTGGCGCTGAACGCCAGGCCCTTGGTCAGGCGATGGTTCAGCAGCAGCTGCAGGGTGTGGTAGCGGGTGAAGTTTTCCGCCGTGCGAAGGTTCGCAGCCAGAACGTCCGGATTCATGACCCAGAAGTTCGTCGGCATGCCGGCCGCGACGCCGTTGGCGCGGAAGGTCCCGTTGGCGAACAGGCCGTTCGTGGTGTTGGCGGTGTTGTTCGGGAGGATGACCGACCCGAACGTGCCGATGTTCGGCGTCAGTAACGAGAGCGACGGAATCGTCGCGGTGTTCGACCACTGCGTCCCGGTGTAGGCGGCCGGATTGCCAGCGGCGGCGGCTCCCTGCCCCGTGTAACTGGCCAGGAAGATCGGCAGCGGCGCCGTGCCCGGAGCGCCGGTATACGCGAACGTGGCGCCGCGTCCGGCGGCGACGTTGGCCGCCAGGTTCTGCTGCGCCTTCCTGAACTCTTCGACGAAGTTCGCGCTCGAACCGAATCCGGCGTTGTAGATGTCGCCCTCGTTGTAGTTGACCGTCGTCGAGATCCCCTCGGTGCGGTTGCCGATGTAGCGGACCTCGATGGCGGTGTCCTTGCCGAGCGCGCGCTGGAAGCCGGCGCTCCACGAGTCGGTGTACGACGTCTGGTAGTTCGGATCGAACACCGCCATGCCGGTCGTGAAATTGATCGGCTGCGGGAATACGGCGCTGGTCGGGATGCAGCCGACCGTCTGTCCCG
The DNA here is from genome assembly GCA_036496585.1 of Vicinamibacterales bacterium. NCBI lineage: Bacteria > Pseudomonadati > Acidobacteriota > Vicinamibacteria > Vicinamibacterales > Vicinamibacterales bacterium. Next base: position 16,455 of record DASXLB010000009.1, on the reverse strand, counting down.
AGGGGCACGTCGCCGGCGGTCCCAGGCGCGACGTCTGGCTGAGGAGGATCGGCCACTGCTCGCCCGCCAGCACCAGGTTGCCGTTGGTCGTGTTGCGGTTGGCGTTGACGGTGAGGCCGGGGCCGGTGCGCAGCGTCCCGAGGTAGTCGCTGGTGCCCGGCTGGTTGAAGGCGCGGCCGTAGCTGGCGCGCAGCGTTGCGAAACCCGGATCGCCGAGGATCTTCCGCAGCCACCCGCCCTCGACGTTCGGCTGCCATGCCACGCCGACGCTTGGCGCGAAGTTGTTCTTGTCGAGACTGTAGCCGGGTGTTCCCGCCGTGTACTGCTTGTAGGTCGGCGCCGCGCCGGTGAGCGGCACGCCCGGCATGCCGAACTGGCAGCCGATCGTCGCCAGCGGCGCGTTGCTCGCCGCCGCACCGGTACCGGCCCGTCCGCACAGGTCGTTCACGTCGTTGCGCGAGTAGGTGTTCTCCGCGGACCGAATCGGGTACTGCAGCTCATAGCGCAGGCCGGCATTGACGGTGACAGTCGGCTTCAGCCGCCACTGATCCTGCAGGAACAGCCCGACCTCGGGCTGGTGAATCAGCTCGGTCGGATCGGCGCGGTAGACGTAGCTGCCGTCAGGCTGCAGCACGGCATTGCCGGTCACTTGGCTCACACGGCCGGTCAGGAGCGCATAGAGGTTTCGCGCGTTGGTCAGATCGGTGGCTGTCGCGCCGGGGAAGGTCGTCGTATTGAACAGCCCGGCGGTCGGATCGTTGGTCGTGTCGTAGCCGAGCGTCAGCGCCTGGACGATGCTGTGCGACTGTTCGAGGTCGCTGACGTTGGTGTAAACACCGCCGAACGACAGGCTGTGGCGCCCTTTCAGCCAGTTGACCGTGTCGTGGAAGTTGTAATTCGAGCCGTTGCGGTTCTGCGCGGCGCCGGTGACGTTGAACGGTGTCAGATTGGTGCCGGTCGGCAGCTGCGGGAACGTCAGGTTGTAGCCGCCCAGGTAGCGATCGGGTGTGACGTTCGCCGAGAAGTAGACCGGCGACCAGATCGTCCCCCAGCCGCCTTCGTTGACCATGTTGTGCGACAGCGTCGAGCGCAGCGACGCCGTGCCGGTGTAGCGGAACGAATACTGCGTGCTGTCGACCGCGAAGCCAGGGAAGCTCGGATAGCCGTTGTTGATGATGTCGGGATCCGAGTTCACCTTCTGATAGATCTGGGTCACCGTCAGGCGGTGGTTTTTCGTGAGGTTGACGTCGAGGCGGCCGCCCGGCAGGTGCTCGGCACGGAACAGGTTCGGCTGCCACGTGTAGGCGAGCGTATTGCGATCGACGTTCGACTGAATCGCCCCCTGCGTGAGCGTCGCAGCATTGATCTGCGAGAGCATCGACGCGACCGTCGGATCGGCGGAGCCGCCGATGACCTGGAACAGATTCTTCGAGCTCGCGCAGCCGGACGCCGTGCAGCCGTACTGGAAGAGGCCGCCGGCCGCCGCCGGCGACACGTACTGGCGCGTCGTCTGCGAGGTAATCGGCAGGCGGAACTCCTCGTAGTTGACGAAGTAGAACGCCTTGTTGTGGCCGTCGTAGAGCCCCGGGATCACGATTGGTCCGCCGACCCGGAAGCCGAACTGGTTCCAATTGATCTCGTTCTTCGGCAGGCCGCGCGACGAGTTGGCCCATGAGTTCGAGTTGAGCACGCTGTCGCGCAGGTACTCATAGGCGCTGCCGGTGAACGTGTTGGAGCCGGAGCGCGTCACGAACTTGACCTGCACCGACCCCTGGCCCGACGAGTCGGCGGAGCCGGTCGCCTGCGTGACGCTGACCTGCTCGACGAGGTCGTTCTGCGGCCGGATGTCTGGATAGAAGCCGTCGGTCGACTTGACGCTCTGGTCCTGGATGTTGACGCCGTCGATGACGATAGCGATGGCACTCTGCGGCAGGCCGAGCGCCGTCGAGTTGCGCTGCACGTGCGTGCTGTTGGCGTTGATGCCAGGCAGGAACGTCACGATCTGCATCGCGCTCTTGGTGACGACCGGAAGGTTCTGGATCTGATCCGAGCTGATCGTCGCCGACACCGTCGTCGACGTGGTGTCGATCAACTCGCTGCGCGCGACGACGGTCACCGATTCCTCGGTGCCGCCCACCTCGAGCTTGGCTGTGACGTTGGCCGTGGCGCCAGGTGTCAGAACGATTTTTTCAGCCTTGAAGGTCTTGAACCCCTGCAGCGACACCGTGGCTTCGTAGGTGCCCGTATCGAGCGCGGCGACGGCAAAGGCGCCCGTCTCGTTCGAAATGGTCTCGTTGACGACGCCGGTGGCGGTGTTGCGTACCGTCACTGAAGCGCCGGGCACCACTCCGCCCGACGCGTCCTGGACGACGCCGGTCAACGTGGCCTTGGTGTTGGATCCCTGTGCGAACGCGCGAGGTGCGCCGGCCGCCATGCAGACGACGACCAGCAGCCGCAGAACGACTTTCATGTGAGACTCCTCCCTTGAAGTCCGTCCCGCAGACCTTACTGTGGATGCGTTCGGTATTTCAACCGTATACAACACTGAGATGGGTTGGATGCCGTGATGAGCTGGGCGAACGGCAGAGTCGCTAGGTCAAGGGAATGACGCGGACCATCCAGATGCGCACTCCAAGGCGTTGATCGGGCCGCAGCCAGCTGAATCGTGAATCCGCGGTGGCGGCGGCAACCGTGGGCGTTGGCACGATCACCAGATCGTTGCGCCCCGTTCGCATCCATTCGATCGGCACGTGCAGGCGGTACGCGCCGACGCGCTGCGCGTTCCAGTCGAGGGTCGTGCTCAGCACGATCTGCTGGTTGAAGAGCACCGTCATCGACTGGCCGTCCGCCGGCGCGGCGGGGTCGAGGCGGAGGACGAGATCGTAGGCGCGGCGAACCGGCAGCGGAATGCTGACGGCGGCGCGCGGCGCGATCGACACCCGCACTGTGACGATGCCTTCGCTGTGCGCGCGGGACCATCCCGACCGATAGAACGCGCGATCGCGACCCCCGGTGCCGATGCTGACCGAGTCCCCCTTGCCGATGGCCTCACTGGCGACGAACCACGGCAGCACCCCGACGTAGACCACGACCGCCGCGGCTACGAGCGCGCAGACGATGCCGGCGCGCACGCCTAGCCACATCGCGCGCGCACGCCACGACGCGGGCTGCGTCACGAGTGCCCTGATCAGCCTCGCAACACCCGCGACGGCGAAGCACGCCGCGACGACGTAGAAGGGATAGGCGTGCATCGTGAAGCGCCATTCGCCTCCCGCCGCGATGTTCCAGGTGAAGACATACGGCAACAGCGAGCCCAGCAGCATCAGGAGCAGCAGGCGGCCGTCTGCCGTGAACGGCAGCATCAGCAATCCCAGCAACGCGGCGGCAGCCGTGGCTGCCGGCAGCCACGCGGCCCAGATGCGCAGGCCGTTCCATTTGATCGTGAACGGACGGACGAACTCGCCGGTGATCCCGGCGTCAAGCGTGCCGAGCGGGTGCGCCGCGAACTTGCCCCACAGGTACTCTCCGGCACTCATCGGCGTGCTGACCGACAGACCATCGGCGGCGCGGTAGTACACGGTGTGATAGTCAATCGCGTAGAGCGGATCGCCGGTCGCGATGGCGCAGCTCAGGAGGAATGGGCCGACGATCGCGGCGAGCACGACGAGGGCGACCGCCGCGTACTCGAGGCGCGGCCGCACCGCGCCCGGGCCCGCCGCGCTCACCCACAGCAGCGCTGGCAGCGCGAACGACACCGCGGTGATGCGGGTCAGGCAGGCGGCGCCGGAAGTGAATCCGACGAGCAGCGCGTTGCCGAACGACGGATGCCGGCGAAAACGCACGAACGCCCACGCGGCGAGCGCCACGGTTGCCGAGAACATGTCGTCGCGCCAGCCGTCCGGTGCCCAGGTGACGAGGTCGTAGTCGATGGCCATCACCGCTGCCGAAGCGAGGCCGGCGAGCGGCGAGATCAGCTCCGCGCCGAGCAGGTAGGCGCCGACGATCAGCAGCAGCGATCCCGCCGCCGAGGCGAGGCTGACGGCGGCGTCCTGATCGTCGAGGAGCGCCAGCGCGATTCGCGTCACCGCGAGAAAGACCGGCTCGCGCACGTGCGGCTGGTAAAACGTGCGCATCTCGCGGGCGAACTTCAGGTAATTGATGGGGTCGCCGCCGACGTAAGGGTCGGCGATCGGCGCCCATGCGACGCTGCCGGGCCGCACGCGCCGCGCCGCCGGCGCAATGTCGCGCGTGGCCACCCGCGCCCACGCCGGATGCTCGAGCGTGCCGTAGTGTCCGGTGAAAGCGTCGAGCCTCAGCAGTGCTCCGAGACCGACAAGCGCGACGAGCGCTCCGATCGAAATCCTGCTCGACACCGACGGTGAGCATACCTTGCGTCTGCTATGCTCGAATCGGCAATCGCGCCATCCCGCCATGCGTACCGGTTCCGCACAACTTCCTCTGCACGGCGGACGCGCGCCGGCCTGGCTGTTCTCGCGAATGGTCAGGCTGGCGCGCGAGATCACCGCCAACGTCGTCCAGGACTACGGCAGCGACGAAATGCTACGCCGTCTCTCGGATCCGTTCTGGTTCCAGGCGTTCGGCTGCGTGCTCGGCTTCGACTGGCACTCGAGCGGCGTCACCACGACGGTCACGGGCGCGCTGAAGGAAGGGCTGCGCGGCACTGAAAAGGACCTCGGCATCTACGTCGGCGGCGGCAAGGGCGCCGTGTCGCGCCGGACACCCGGCGAGATCGTCGCCTTTTGCGATCGCCTCTCGATCGACGCGGCGCCGCTCGTCTACGCCAGCCGCATGGCGGCCAAGGTCGACAGCGCGGCGGTCCAGGACGGCTATCAGCTATACCACCACGCGTTCTTTTTCACGCCGACCGCCGGCTGGTGCGTGGTGCAGCAGGGGATGGACGAGCACAGCCGGATGGCGCGGCGATATCACTGGCTCGCCTCACGTCTGGAGAGCTTCGTCAACGAGCCGCACGCGGCCGTGTGTGCGGAGCAGGAGGCGCCGACTCTGAACCTGGTCGCGGCGGAGAGCGAAGCCGCACGCGGAGCCTCGGCGGCCCTGGCGCGCGAGAAGCCGCAGGTCGTGCTCTCGGCGATCAAGGACCGTCCGCTGCTGGACATGCCGCGGCGCCACGCGGTGCTGCTGGCCGATGTCAATCCGCAGCACCTCGATCGCATTCTGCTCAAGACCTACGAGCGCGCGCCGGCAGACTTCGAGAGCCTGCTCGGCATGGAGGGTGTCGGCGCGAAGACGCTGCGCGCGCTGGCCCTCGCAGCCGAGATCATCCACGGCACGCCGGCCAGCACGCGCGACCCGGCTCGATTCTCGTTCGCGCACGGCGGCAAGGACGGCTTTCCCTATCCCGTCGACCTCGGGACCTACGACAAGACCATCGAGACACTTCGCGCGGCGGTGAACAAGGCCGGCATCGATCGCTCCGAACGCGTGAAGGCGCTGAAGCGGCTGGCCGAATACGGACGGCAGAGGGTCAGCGCCCGCCTGGCGAGTCAGGACCCCGCGCCCGAGTAGGCGGGGAACGAGAGCGCCTACCGGAAGCCCGAGCGCGGACAGGCGCGTCCGAGGGGCGACGTTTGAGAACAAGGTGCCAAGGGTGCAAAGGGGGCCAAAGGTGCTAACGGGGCTGGTGCAAAAGGCGCCAAGGGTGCTAATGGTGCTGGTGCAGCACCCTTGGCACGGACACGAACTAGATAATCAGCAACAGCTTGCCGATGACCCGCCCAGATTCGAGGTCGCGGTGCGCCTCTGCGGCGCGCGCGAGCGGATACTCGGCGTCGACGATCGGCTTCACCGCGCCGCTCTCGAGCAGCGGCCACACCTCGCGCTCGAGCGCCCGCGCGATCGAGCCTTTCTCGGCCACGCCGCGCGGCCGCAGCGTCGATCCGGTGATCGTCAGCCGCCGCTGGAGCACCGGACGCAGATCGACGAGCGACTTCGATCCGGCGATCAGCCCGATCTGCACCAGCCGTCCGTGCATCCGCAGGCACTCGAGATTGCGCGGCAGGTAGTCGCCGCCGACGATGTCGAGCACGACGTCGACGCCTTCACCGTCTGTCGCAACCTTCACCGCCGCGACGAAATCGCCGGTGCGGTAGTTGAACGCGTCCGCTGCGCCGAGGCGGCGGCAGGCGGCGGCTTTCTCATCGGACCCGGCGGTTGCCAGCACCCACGCACCGCGGGCGCACGCGAGTTGAATGGCCGTCGTGCCGATGCCGCTCGTGCCGCCGTGCACGAGCAGGCGATCGCCACGTTTCAAGCCAGCCCGCTCGAACAGGTTCGTCCACACCGTGAAGAAAGTTTCGGGGATGGCGGCCGCGTGCGTGAGCGGGAGCGCCGCCGGCGCGGGCAGGCACTGTTCGAGCGGCGCGACGCAGTATTCGGCGTAGCCGCCGCCGCTGACCAGCGCGCAGACGCGGCGGCCGGCCCAATCGTGGCCGCCGACGATCTCTCCCGAGATTTCCAGGCCGGGAATGTCCGAGGCGCCCGGCGGCGGCGGATACTTCCCCAGGCGCTGCATGATGTCGGGCCGGTTCACGCCGGCGGCGGCCACACGGATCAGGACCTCACCCGCGCCAGGCGCCGGGACCGGACGCTCGACGAGGCGGAGCACGTCGGGGCCGCCCGGTGAGCCGATCTCGACCACGCGCATCATGTGTGGGACTGGCGTCATGGACATCGCAGGCAGGACCGCATCGCCAGCAGATAGTAGCGTGTCGGCCGTCGCGGCGTGCGGCGCCGCCGAAATGCCGGGCTGGTCAGCGAGGAAAACCCGCGGCCAGTCGCGGCGGGAACTCGAGCGCCCCGACGCGGACGCCGTAGGAGGTATCCCGGGTCACGTTCGTCCGCAGGTCGATCCGCCGCACCCTTCGCCCACCCGGCGGCGGCAGCACGACATGAATGCGCGTCCACGACGGGTCGGTCAGTACCGCGCGCACCGCCAGCTGGCCGTCGACGTCGACGCTGACCAGCATCGGCTGGCTGTCCGGCGCGTCGAACGTCGTCGACACCGGGACGTCGAACGCGCCCGCCCCGGCCTCGACGAAGAACGACGCGTGGCCCGTCGACCACCGGTAGCGGGGCTGCCCTGCCGGATGCTCCCACTGGCGCAGTCCTGACGCCTGGTTGACGAGCCACGGCGGGTCGCGGAGGTAGGCGAGCAGCGCCAACGCGGCGACGATCGCGAGCACGAGCGGGACGCGCCGGCTCACCACCATCCCCTGAGGAACGCCCCTCGGTACTGTGCCCAGGTGGTGTCGCTCATCGGCATCACGCCGTGCCAGTACTGCAGCATCTGGAAGATCGACAGCGCGCAGAGCAGTACTACGGCGACCGTGGTCACGGCACGAAGCGAGGGGCGGACGGCCGCGCGGCTGAAAACCGCGGCGAGCCCGGGCGACAGCAGCGGATACACGTCGACGAACCCTCGATGTCCGAAGCTGGCGCCGAACTGCCAGTCCCACCAGCTCGCGATGAGATACGTGTGGATCACCAGGATGGCGGCGATGGCCGGCCGCCAGCGACGGAGGGACGCGGGAAGAACGCCCAGCCCGGCGACTGCCGCGAGCAGTAGCGGCGCCCAGAAGAACAGGCCCTTGGCAGGGCTGACCAGGACGCCGGCGATGTGCGGCGAGCGCCAGGTGAACCCCATGTCGCCATAGGCGCTGACGAACCAGTGGTTGGTGGCCCGGTGATACAGCCACGCCTGCGGAATGAGCGACGCCGCCGCCACCGCGATCACGACAGGGAGCGCCGCGCGGAAGCTCCTGCTTCGGACGACCAGCGTCAGGCCCAGCGCGGCGGCAATCACGGCGTTGGTATGTCGAACGAGGACCATCAAGCCGGCGATCGCGCCGATCGCGGCGGCGTCTGCAGTCCCCGCCTCGTCGTGCCAGCCGTCGAGGCGCTCGAACAAGGCCGCGCAGAGCACGAACGAGAATGCGTGGCTCCAGGTGCTGTCGAACGTGGCGTAGTGATAGAGGCTGGTGCCCGCGAGCAGCGCCACGAGTGATGCGTCGGCGGTCGCGTCGCTGAAATGACGGCGGAGGAGCCGGCGCAGAAACCAGAGGCCGGCGATCACGCAGGTCAGGCCGGCGAGCCCTGCGCCGTGCTGATAGTAGGGCGTGAAGCCGTCCGGAGACAGGTTCGTCCAGCGGGTCAGCAGGTGCGCCGCCACAAAGAACGGCGCCGTCATCACGGCGACGCCGATCGGATGCGCGTCGACCCAGCGCCGCGTCCCGCGCCAGCGACTGATGGCCGTCCATGCCGGAAACGTCCCGCCGCAGCAGTCGTCGGCGACTGCCTGCAGCGATGGATCGTGATACAGCGCCAGCGCCGGCAGGTAGACGTAGTAGGAGTAGGCGTCGGAGCGGATCGGCAGGCCTGCCCGGCCCGACGTATACGCGTAGGTGTAGCCCGCCAGGCATGCGGCCGTCGCGCACAGGATGAGATGGCGGCGGACGAACGTCACCGCAGACCGGAAGGCAGTCGCGGCGACGAGAGGAGCAGCTCGAACTGCCGCCACCGTTCGTCGGGACGATCGGCCGTGCCGCCGCGCGATTCGATGAACCGGCGGACGAGGTCCTTGCCGTAGTTGTAGTTGATGACGTAGCTGCGGTACTGGTCGAAGAAGCGCACGCGCTGGAGGGCGCGCTCGTGCGGCATCAGCGCGTAGCGCTCGAGCCATGCCGCGGCGCCGTCGCGATCGACCGCGCCGTCGTGATACCGGCGAGCCGCCTCGTTGCCGGCGTACGACAGGTCGTCGACGAGCGCTTGCACCTCGTAGTACTCCGCCGCTCGGGCCGGGTCGAGACCGGCGAGCGGAAACAGCGTCGACTCCTCGAAATCGACGCGCCCACCGCCGGGGAACGCCACCTCGATCCCGAAGTTGGCCGTGCCCTCCGCCACCAGTGACTGCGGCGAGAACAGCGGATAGACCGTGAACTCGATCCACCCGCGCTCGATGACGAGGCGCTGCTCGAGCAGCGCGTTATAGAGGTGATGCCCCGGATAGCCTTCGTGGCCGGCCAGATCGACAGCGCGGTCGATGTAGATCGGCAGATCGATGTTGAGCTGGATCACGCTCCTGAAGCCGCCCTGATACCAGTTGTAGCCGCTCCACGCCTTGCCGGTGACGTATTCGACCGTGAACGACTCGTGCGCCGGCAGCCCGACGTGCTCGATGGTCCGCTGCCGGCACGCGGCGATCGCCGCTCTGAAGACACGATCGACGCGGTCGTGGGGAATGACGAAGGCTCGGCGCCAGGCGTCGTAGCGGTCTGCGAGCAGTCCCTTTCCAGGGAAGCGCGTCTCGAGCCGGTCGAGCACTTCCTGGAAATGTGATTCCGGGTAGATCGGCGCTACGGCGTCGTACAGGGCCGCCGACTCCGCATCGAACGACAGGTGCTCGCCTTTCAGGATGCGCACGCGCGCCTGCATCGACGACAACTGCTTCTGCAGATACTGGTGTCGAAGCCGCGAGAGTTCGTCGCTCGCCGCGCCCGTCGTTTCGCCGAGCGACGCGGCAACGGCGGCGGCCGCATCGCCGATTTCGTCGAGTGTCAGCGCGGCTGCCTCCACTTCCGCCTTGATGTCCAGAGGACCGTAGTAGGCGTCGACATAATCGTCATCATGGCGTCCCAGCGCCAGGACCAGCCTGACGTACTCGTGTGAGATCTGCGGCATCAAAACGGGTTCCCGGCGAGAACCCCGCTGGGGGGTCAATTATTCCAAATCACTGCCGCTGCGCTGCGGCGTTCGATTTGCTTATGGCCGGTCGTGCGGCGTCTCTTCTTCCAATTGCTGAGCTACTTCCTCACTCCCGCCGGCATCGTGTCGATGGGGATCCTCGACGCCTCGATGGTGTTCTTCCTGCCGCTCGGTATCGACTTCGTGGTCATCATCATGGCCGCACGCACGCCCCGCCTCTCGTGGCTGTACGTGATCCTCGCGACCGTGGGGTCGACGATAGGATCGGCGGGCACGTTCTGGATTGGCAGAAAAGCCGGCGATGGCGGTCTCGCCCATTTCGTCAGTCCTCAGCGGCTGGAGCGGGTCAAGGTCCGCGTGGAACGCGGTGCCGTGGTCGTCGCCCTGCTCGCGTTGATTCCACCGCCGTTTCCGTTCACCCCGTTCGTGCTCGTGGCCGGCGCGATTGGCATGCGTCCATGGGCGTTTCTGCTGGCCCTGAGCGCGGTGCGCACGATCCGGTTCGGTGCAGAGGCGGCGCTGGCCGCGCACTACGGCAGTCATATCCTGCATTGGATGCGCGCGCCGCTCTTCACTGACATCGTCGGCGCGTTCAGCGCGCTCGCCGTCATCGGGACGATTGTTTCGGTGATTTCGCTCGCCGGGGGGCCGCGCCGGAAGTCGCGGCCGTTGCGGAGGGCGGCCTGGCGTTCGTGACGCGCGGGCATCCCGGAGCGAAACGGCGCAGACGGAGTGCCCTGCTCCGCCCACACGGTCTCTGACACGGCGTTGAGGTTAGAATCCCGACACGTGCGGCCCGTTCCCTACTTCCTCGACACATTCCCCACGAGCCGGCGTCCCGATTATCCGCGTGCAGCGAAGGAGATCGAGACCCAGGTCGTGATCGTCGGCGGCGGATTGACCGGATGCGCGTGTGCCGCCGCGTTCGCCGCGGCTGACGTCCGGGTCGTGGTGCTCGAGGCGAACCGCGTCGGCGCCGGAGAGACGTCGCGGAGTGCGGGGCTCCTGCGTCAGGACTTCGACGCGTCGTTTCAGGAGAGCGCGGCGCTCCACGGGATGGGGACGGCCCGCCATATCTGGCAGGGCCTGCGTCGAGCGTCGCTTGATTTCGCTGCCGCCGCGCGTCGTTTCGGCGTGCGCGCGGGCCTGGCTCCGCAGGACGCCGTCTACGTCACGCGCGACGGCAACGACGCCGGCCGGCGACTCCAGCGCGAGTACCAGGCCCGCCGCGAAGCCGGCGTCGAATCGACCTGGCTGAGCGAGCGGACGCTGTTGGCGGAGACCGGGCTGGCCGGCGCAGGCGGCATCCGCACCAAAGGGGACGCGCTGGATCCGTACCGGATGTGCCTCGGCCTGGCGAAGGCGGCGGCGGATCGGGGCGCGAGCGTCTACGAGCGATCCCCCGTCCGGAAGATTCGCGCCGGACGAAAGTCGGTGCGGGTCGAGACGGTGGCGGCGAGCGTGACTGCCGAGGCCGTGGTGATTGCCTCGGGTGCGCTGCCGGATGATCTGCGCGCGCTCCGCCGCCACTTCCGGCCGCGGCAGTCGTGCTTCGTCGTGACCGGGACGCTGCCGGCAGCGGTCCGCCGGCAGGTCGGAAGCCGACGCTCGGCGATCCGCGACACGCACGATCCGCCTCACCTGCTGCGGTGGCTGCCAGACGATCGCGTGCTGTTCTCGGGCGCCGCGCAGCCGCCATCGCCGATGCCGCAGCGCAATCGGCAGCTGGTTCCCCGCGCCAACGAGCTGATGTACGAGCTCACGACGCTGTTTCCCGCGATCTCGGGGGTGCCGCCGGAGTGGGCCTGGGAAGCGATCGACTACTGTTCACCCGACGGCCTGCCGGTCGTCGGCCCGCACCGGAATTTCCCGCGTCATCTCTTCGCGCTTGGCCAGGGCCGCCACGGTGCCGGAGTGGCGTGGCTTGCGGCACGGTTGCTGCTGCGAGCCTACCTGGGCGAGCCGGTGAAGGGGGATGACTTGTACGGCTTTGCCCGGGTGCTGTAGCCCGCAGCGTGCGGTTCGCAGGTGCGAGTGGACGCCGGCGCTACGAGTCACCGTAGATGCCGCGCAGCGCGATGTCGATCTCCGGATAGCGGAAGTGATAGCCATGAGCGGCCGCGGCCCCCGGCAGCGCGCGCTGACTGGCGAATAGCGCGCCGGCGAGCTCGCCAAGCGCGAGCGTCAGGGCGGCACGCGGCGCGGGCACCAGCGCGGGGCGGCGCAGCGCCCGGCCCAGCGCGCGGGCGAACTCGGCGTTGGTGATCGGATGCGGCGTCACGACGTTGACCGCGCCGGCGACGCCGGGCGTCTCGACGATCCACCGCACCATCTCGACCCAGTCGCGCCGGTGAATCCACGACATGTACTGCCGCCCCGATCCGATCCGGCCGCCGGCGAACAGGCGGAAGGGCCGCGCCATCTGCGGCAGCGCGCCACCGTCCTTCTCGAGCACGATGCCGGTGCGCAGCCGCACGACGCGCACCCCGGCCTGCTCCGCCTGCCGCGCCTCTGCCTCCCACGCCACGCACAGGTCGGCGAGAAAATCGCGTCCCGGTCCGGATTCCTCGGGCAGCACCTCGCTGCCGCGGTCGCCGTAGAACCCGACGGCACTTCCCGAGACGAACACCGGCGGCGGAACCTGAGCGGCCGCTATCGCGGCGACGAGCGATCGCGTCGCCATCAGTCGGCCCTGGCGCAGGGCAGCCTTGCGCGCCGGCGTCCAGCGCGCGCCGGCGATCGACTCGCCGGCCAGGTTGATGACGGCGGCGGCGCCGTCGACGTCGGTGGCCACCGGTCCGGCCTTGCCGTCGGGCGCCCAGCCGACCCGCGAGATTCCGGGACTGCCCGTCCCGGGCTCGTGACGCGCCTGGCCAGCCGGCAACGCCCGCGTCAGGATGCGGACGTCGTGCCCCTCCTCAGCCCACGTCCAGGCGAGGGGGTTGCCGAGAAATCCCGTGCCGCCGGCGATGACGAACTTCATGGTTCCAGTGTTGGACGGTGGGTACCGGTCCGAAGTTTGGGCCAGCCTCTATAATGTGAGTCCTTTGCGATATCTCGCCGCTGCGGTGCTCGCGCTGTCCGTCCTGGCTCCCGGTGCGCAGATCGAGGAAAAGACCGTCTCGCCTCCGGCCAACGTCAAGATCGACGGGATGCCGCCGATCCCGCAATCCATCGCCGACGGTCTGGCCAGATATGCCCAGTTCCGCCAGGCGCAGATGATGGCCTGGCATCCAACCAAGCGGCAGGTTCTCATCACTACCGCCCTGGGAGCGACGCCTCAGCTCCACCTCGTCGAGGGGCCCGGCCGGAACCGCCGCCAGCTCACGTGGTATCCCGAGGGGCTGCCGGTGTTCGAGAACGTCTCCTTCGATCCAGCCGACGGCAATACCTTCGTCTTTCAGTACGATCCCGGCGGCACCGAGCTGCGCTCCCTCTACCGCTACGACCTGACGACCGGCGAGACGAGCCTGGTCACGGCGTCGAAGACGCGCTTTCTTCACGTCTGGTCGCGTCAGGGAAAATGGCTCGCCTACGACTCCGCGGAACGCGACGGCAAGGATCGCGATCTCTATGTGATTCAGCCGGCGGACCCCCGCACCAAGCGGCGCCTTGCCGAGTTCGACGGCGCCTATGCGGCCGAGGACTGGTCGCCCGACGGCACGGCGCTGCTCGCGAGCGAGAACCTCGGTAATTCGGAATCGTATCTGTGGCGCGTCGACGTGAAGACCGGGGAGAAGAAGGCGATCACTCCGCGCGAGGGCGGGAAGGCGTCGTGGTCCAATCCGCGGTTCTCGCTCGACGGCAAGAAGGTGTACGCGATCAGCGATCGCCAGGGGGGCGATTTCCGCATCTGGCGCTGCGACGTCGCGAACTGCACGTGGTCGCCGGTCACCCCCGAGGGGATGATTGTCGACATCGGCAACGCGAGCAGTACGGCGGGATTCGAGCTCTCCCCGGATGGTACGTCGCTGGCGGTGGTGGTCGACAAGGGCGCCTATACGGATCTGCAGCTGTTCGATCTCACCACGCTGAAGCCGCGCGCGCTGCCGCCGATGCCGAAAGGGGTCGTCACGCAGCTCCAGTGGCGTCCGGGATCGCGCGAGCTCGCTTTTTCGTTCGGGTCGGTCAAGTCGTACTCCGACGTCTATTCGATCGACGCCTCGCTCGGCACGATGACCCGCTGGACGTTCAGCGAGACCACCTTCAACGCCGACGTCCTGCCCGCTCCTGAAGTGGTCGAGTGGAAGAGTTTCGACGGGCAGACGATCTCCGGAATCCTTTATCGCCCGCCCCAGAAATTCACCGGCCCGCGGCCCGTCATGATCCAGATTCACGGCGGCCCCGATCTGCGCGAGCGCGCCACGTTCCGCGGGCGCAGCTACTACCTGCTCAACGAACTGGGCGTCGCCATCGTCTACCCGAACGTCAGGGGCTCTGGCGGATTCGGACGCAAGTTCGCCGAGCTCGACAACGGGCGCGGCCGCGACGGCGCGATCAAGGACATCGGCGCGCTGCTCGACTGGATTGCCGCCCGCCCGGATCTCGACAAGAGCCGCGTCGTCCTGAACGGCGTCAGCTATGGCGGATGGCTGGCGCTCCAGGCCGGCATCGTCTACAACAGCCGCATTCGCGGCATCATCGAAGGCGCCGGCATCACCGACTTCGTGACGTTTCTCGAGCAGACCGACGCGCCGCGCCAGGAGAACCGGCGGATGGAGTACGGCGACGAACGCGATCCGGGGATGCGTCAGTACTTGACGTCGATCTCGCCGCTGGCGCATGCGGCGGAACTGAAGAAGCCGACGCTCATCCTGCAGGCGGGCAAGGACGCGCGCGTTCCGGCGAGCCAGGGGCAGGAGCTGGTCAAGGCGCTGAAGGCCAACAACGCGCCGGTGTGGTACGTCGAATGGCCCGACGCGAACCACGACAACCTTCCCCCGATCGGTGGCGACTTCCTGCTGGATACGTGGATGTGGTTCTTCCGGAGTTTCGTGCTCAACTGAGGGCGGCGTCAGGCGGACCTAAAGGGGCACTGTCTCAGTTTCGATTGCCGTTGACGGTGGGCGCGGTCGGTCCCCATACTGCGAGCATGACCCGACCGAAGCGCCCGCGCGATTCCAACCAGCTTGCGAAGATGATTACCGATCTGACGACGCGGACAGCTACGGAGATCGATCCGGACCAAGGGAAAGATCCAGCAGCGATAGAGAGAGGCCGGCGCGGTGGAATACTAGGTGGATCGGCTAGGGCCGCCAGGCTCAGCCCAGAAGAACGCTCGGCGAGCGCTAAGCGCGCTGCAGAAGCGCGTTGGCTAAAATCGGCGCCGCCTAAAAAAGGAGGACCCCGAAAGCCGTGAGGCCGTCGGGGTCAGGCAGCGTTACCACCCGCCTTACGACTAGTGGCGTCCTTCGTCTGACTAGGTAGCCAGCCGACGCGCTATGGACTCCCGATAAAGTACTAGGCCACAAAAAACACGTCAAGCGCCAAAACAGCGCTAAAACTGTGTGGTTTGGCACAATCGGTTCGCGCGTCAGTTTTCGCCCGTTGTTCGCGCTACCGGAAACCTTGTCGGCTTCATGCGGCAGCGTTCAGAGTATTTGGCTTTCTGCATGGGGAATGATGTCACAACCGTCCAGGCGGTTTTTGGGCCTGGGCGCAGAACGACACACATGTGTCGACCGCATGGCATCGCCTTCCCGTACATGAGACGCGTCGAGTGGGTTGGCGGCCCCGCGCCGGCATGGCAGTGCGTAAAGGACGTGATCGCCGGCAACACGCAGTCCATGAGCCGCGCCCTGTCCAACGAGAATTGCCGGATCTCTTCACGGCCGCCGGACTGCTTCTTTGTTACGAGCTGGTCGGCAGGAATCGCGTCAGTATCCTCAACCTCCTCTGAAAATAGGTGCGTGTTTTCAGCCTCGAAAACGATCACTACCGGCGCCCCGTGACACGTAATCTGATGTGCCCTGACGAGCTTCGACGCGTAGTAGTGACGAGCTTGTGCGAGGTCCGTGATCGCTTCGGCGGCGGAAACGGCAACCGTCTGCATGCCGCCAACTATGCCGATTCGACCAGGAGATCGTCTTGCGTCATCAGCCCCTGACTAATCCGAAACTTCGCACTCGCCCGAATGTGTGCCCACATCGCGCGCCCTGCTGCCGTCAACTGATAAAGGCCGCCATCGACCGCTTCAATCTCACCCTTAGCCTTCAGGTTGCTAATAACAGCAGACACGACGTTGCCAAACCGGCTCGGCCCCTGCTTTTCAAGGCCTCTCTGTCTAAGTGCATTCGCAAGGGCGCCGCTGCCCATTGGGCCGGTCGCCTCTTCCGCTAGGAAGCCCAATACGGCCCACCGTACGCTCATGTTCGCGAAGTTGATGTTGCCTCCGGCTCGCGCTGGTGGGCGCGACGAACTGATCATTTCTGAACGTTCAGCGCTGACGATGGCGACGGCGCTCCCAGATCGAGCCAAGATTCGTTCAATCACGGCAACCGTTGACTCGATCTCGGCCAATTCCTCAGAGATCCGCTTACGCCTAGCGTGGAGATCTGCCAATACAACGCGATATGGATCGTCTACCGGAGTGCTCATATATGTCCTATTCTTGAACATAGAACCCGTGATACTCTACAAAAAGGAGCGGGGTGGAAGACGACGTATACAGGTCGCCTTCCTTGGGCGCGCCTCCCCGCGAGGCGCTACTTATTG
>DASXLB010000008.1 GCA_036496585.1 Vicinamibacterales bacterium | reverse complement strand
GATGGGGGCGCACCTGATCCGCAGCGGCCACCGCGTGCTCTCGCACTGCGGCATGGGGTTCAACCGCTCGGCGCTGGTCGCCGGCCGCATCCTCCACCACCTCGGCGGCATGAGCGGCCCGGCGGTTGTCGAGCGGCTCCGAGAGCGGCGCCCCGGCGCGCTCTTCAACGACGTGTTCGCCGAGCACCTGCAGTCGCTGCCGCCCGCGACGGCGTGAAGGTGTGACCGTGACGGCTTGCGTCACCCTCGCGAGCGAGTGGGGGAGTTCGAGGGGCGCAGGCAGCGGGGGAAGAGCCGTCGCGAGCGAGTATCGCGAGCGAGCCTCGCGACGCGGAGCGAGCCGGCGGAGCGGCGAGCGCGCGAGCGAGTGGGGGAGTTCGAGGGGCGAAGCCCCTCGACAAGGTATGATGCGCGCGTCATGTCCACATCGACCGCGCTCTTTCTGCTGATTCGCGCCGCCCACGTGCTGGTCGCCGCGATCTGGCTCGGCGCCACGTTCCTGTTGTCGTTCGTCGTATTGCCGTCACTGCAGGACATCGGTCCCGCGGCGGCGCCGATGATGGGGGCGCTCATGCGCCGCAAGCTGCCGGCGTTCATGGCCTCGATGGGGGGAACGGCGGTGCTGACCGGCATCTATCTCTTTTACCGTTTCACTGGCGGCTTCGATCCCGCGCTGAGCGGGTCGCGCGCCGCGATGACCTTCGGCACCGGCGGCCTGGCTGGAATCCTGGCGCTCGTCGTCGGCGGCGTCGTGGTCGCGAAGAACGCAAAGAAGATGGGAGAGTTGGCGGCGCGGCTGTCGTCGGCGGCGGAGGCAGAGCGGGCCGCGCTGGGCGCGCAGATGGCGGCGGCGCGCGCGCGCGCCGCGACCGGGTCGCGAATCGTCATCACCCTGCAAATCGTCGCGATCGTGCTGATGGCGATCGGGCACTACGTGTAGAGGTTGGTTGCGACACGCCGGACCGCAGTGCCACCAGTAGCGCGCCGCGGGTGGCGTAGGATGGCCGCGGAGGGTGACCGGATGCGTCGTGGTGTTGCGTGTGTGGCGGCGTGTGTGCTGGCCGTGGCCGTGGGGCGCGCGCAGCAGACTGGGCTGGCGGATCTCAGGACCACCGCCGAGTCGAGTGGATTCAAGTCGACGTCCACCTACGAAGACGTCGTCAAATTCATGAAGGCCGTCGACGAGGCGTCGCCGATCGTGTTCTATACGACCTACGGCACCACCACGGAGGGGCGCGCGCTGCCGCTGGCAGTAGTGGGGACGGGACTGAAGGATGCCAGCCCGGCCGCGGTCAAGGCGAGCGGCAAGCTGCGCGTCCACATCCAGGCCAACGTGCACGCCGGCGAAGTGGAAGGCAAGGAATCGGCGCAGGTGCTGCTACGCGAATTCGCGCAGCACCGGCACGACGACTGGCTGCGCTCGATGGTGTTCCTGATCTCCCCCATTTACAACGCCGACGGCAACGAGAAGTTCGCGCTCAACAACCGGCAGCGCCAGAACGGCCCGATCAACGGGATGGGAACGCGCGCCAACGCGCAGAACCTCAACATCAACCGCGACTACATGAAGCTCGACACGCCGGAGGCGAGGGCGTTCGTAGGTCTGATGAACGACTACGATCCGCACGTCAGCTACGACCTGCACACCTCCGACGGGTCCTACCACGGCTACTACCTGACCTACTCGCCGCCGCTCAATCCTGACACGCCGGCCGCGATCATGAAGATCATGACGGACGAATGGTTTCCCTTCGTCACCAGCGACATGAAGACGCGGCACGGGTGGGATTCGTTCTACTACGGCAACGTGTCGACGCCCGGCGGGCGCGGTTTCGGCGGTCCGCCGGCGCAGTCTCCGCAGCCGGCCGTGCCAGGACAGCCGCCGCCTTCAGCTCCGGGCGGGCAGCGCGGCGGCGGCCGTGGCCAGGGGGCCGCGTGCACCATCATGCCGCCGCCGGAAGGAGTCACCCGCGAGTGGCGGACGTTCGAGGACGTGCCGCGTTTCCACAACAATTACGTCGGGCTGCGCAACCGCTTCGCGCTGCTCAGCGAAGCCTACGCCTACGCCACATTCGAAGACCGGATCAAGGCGACGAACGATTTTCTCGACGCCTCTCTCGACTTTGCCAGCGCCAACGCCGCCAGGCTGAAGAAGGCCGTCGAGGACGCCGACACGGAGAAAATCGCCGGCGCCACCCTTTCGACGAGCGCGAAGATGAAGCGCGGCGGCCTGGTTGACGTGTTGATGGGCGAGGTCGAGCCCGCGATCAATCCGCTCAACCAGGCGGTGATGTGCCGCCGCAAGGACGTCGTCCATCCCGAGAAGATGGTCGATATGATGTGGTTCGAGCCGGCGACGACCGAGACGGTGCCGTTGGCCTACTACGTGCCCGCCGACGCGAGGAAGGCGATCGAGCTGTTGACGCGGCAGGGCATCCGGATGCGCGACGCGCAGCCGCCGTCCGGCGTCGAGGCGTTCACGATCGCGAACAACACTGCCGGCCAGAACTTCGAAGGGCACGCGATGCGCCGGGTCGAGGGATCGTGGGGCGCCAAGCCTGACGTCAAGGCGGGCGCGAAGTACGTCGAGGTGACGACCGCGCAGCCGCTCGGCCGGCTCGCGTTCTACCTGCTCGAACCGGCCTCCGACGATGGGCTCGTCGTGTGGAACTATCTCGACGATCAGTTGAAGGACACGACGACGTATCCGATCCTGCGGCGAAGATAGATGGTGTAATCCGCCGGTCAGGCGCGGGCGGACCTGGCTCGCGCATAGCGTCGATCGGCTCCTCGTTCGGTGGTAGATTCGGCGGCATCATGACCGCCAGGACCGCTGCGTTCGTCGCGCTGTTGCCGCTGATCGCCATCCGGCAGGACCCGCCCACTTTCAAGGCGCCGGCGCCGCGTTTCGCGGATCCCGATCGGGCCGCGACGCTGGCGCGCGCGTATCCCGACATCGATCGCCTTTTCCAGCAGTTCGCCGCCGACCAGCACGTGCCTGGCGCGGCGTGGGGCGTCATCGTCGACGGCGCGCTGGTGCACACCGGCGTCACCGGCTACCGCGACCTGCCGACCAAAGCGCCCGTCACGCCCGACACCGTCTTCCGCATCGCGTCGATGACCAAGAGCTTCACCGCGATGGCGGTCCTCAAGCTGCGCGACGAGGGCAGGCTGTCGCTCGACGACCCGGCCGAGAAATACGTGCCGGAGATGCGCACGCTCGTCTACCCCACGAGCGACGCGCCGAAGATCACCATCCGCCTCCTGCTCTCCCACGCCGAGGGCTTTCCGGAGGACAACCCGTGGGGCGATCAGCAGCTCGCCGACAGCGACGATCAGCTGTCCGCGATGATCCGGGCCGGCATCCCGTTCTCGAACGCGCCGGGGATCGCCTACGAGTACTCCAACTTCGGCTTTGCGATTCTCGGGCGCGTCGTCGCCAACGTCGTCGATCCGTCGGCGACGGCGAAAACGGCCGTCTATACCCGCTATGTGACCGACAACATCCTGAGGCCGCTCGGCATGGCGTCGACCACGCTGGAGCCGTCGAGTGTGCCGGCCGACCGGCTCGCGCACGGCTACCGCTGGGAAGACGACCAGTGGAAGAACGAACCGCTGCTCGCCAACGGGTCGTTCGGATCGATGGGCGGCATGCTGACGACGCTGTCGGACCTCGGGAAGTACGTCGGCGCGCATTTGTCGGCGTGGCCGCCGCGCGACGGGCCGGAGCTGTTGCCCATCAGGCGGTCGTCGCTCCGCGAGATGCAGCAGGTGTGGCGGCCGTCGGCGGCGACGGTCACACGGGGTCAGCTCAATGCCGGCGGCTACGCCTATGGCCTGCGCGTGTGGCAGAACTGCCAGTTCCCGACGCTCGTCGCGCACGGCGGCGGACTGCCGGGGTTCGGCAGCTACGAGCGGTGGCTGCCGGAGTATGGAGTCGGCCTCATCGCCTTCGGCAACAAGACCTATACGAGCTTCACGGCGACGTTCGAGTCCGCGTTCGATCTGCTGACGAAGACCGGCGGCCTGCAGCCGCGCGCCATCCAGCCGTCGGCGGCGCTCGTCTCAGCGCGCGACGCCGTGTCGGGCCTTGTCGTGAGGTGGGACGACGCTGTCGCCGATCGGATCGCGGCGCCGAACCTGTTCCTCGATCGCGACAAGGCCCACCGGCAGACCGATCTCGACGCGCTGCGCGCGCAGGTCGGCGTCTGCCGGCCGGGCTCGGGCTTCGATCGCGTCGAGAACGCGCTGCGGGGCGACTGGACGCTCGACTGCGAGCGCGGCAAGGTGAGAGTCGCGATCACCCTGGCGCCGACCGCGCCGCCGAGAGTGCAGTTCCTGTCGGTGACGAGGCCGGCCGCGGAGCCGGGCCGGGCGGGCACGTGTCAGTGACGGCGGCGCGCGAGCCACTGCGGAGCCGGCGCCCGCAGGCGGAAGCCGGACGCTGTAAGATTCCTTCGCTATGAAGAAGCTCGCACTCATCGTCCTGCTGGCGGCGGCGGCCCTGCCGGCCGCGCCATTCGGCGTGGCTCACGGCTGGCAGACGCGCAATCAGGCGACCATCGTCGTCGACCCCTCTCTGTACGAGCAGGTCTACTACCGTCCGCTGTCGCCGGTGTGGAGCCGCGGCGGTCGCGTCACCGCCGTGAGCGGCGTCGCGTCGAATCCGCGGATCTACTACATGGGGGCGTGCGGCGGGGGCGTGTGGAAGACGACGGATGCGGGCGCGCGCTGGGAGCCGCTGACCGACGGGCAGATCGGCGTCGGCACGATCGGCGCCGTCGAGGTCGCGCCGTCCGATCCCAACGTAATCTATATGGGCACGGGCTCGGCGGATCCGCGCGGCAACGTCACCAACGGCGATGGCGCCTACAAGTCGATCGACGCCGGGAAGACGTGGACGCACATCGGCCTCGAGAAGGCCGGTCTCATCGGCCGCATCGTCATCCATCCGACCGATCCCAACACCGCGTTCTTCGCCGTGCAGGGGAACATCTTCGGCCCCAATCCCGAGCGCGGCGTCTATCGGACGAAAGACGGGGGAAAGTCCTGGGAGCAGGTGCTGAGAGTCAGCGAGCGCACGGGCGCGAGCGACGTGACGATGGACGTCAAGAATCCCAACAACCTGCTCGCGTCGATGTGGACCGTCGAGCGCCGGCCGTGGACGATCGACTCGGGCAGCAAGAGCCAGGAAAGCGGCATCTTCCGGTCGACCGACGGCGGCAGCACCTGGACGCAGGTGACCAAAGGCCTGCCGCAAGGCGTGATGGTCGGCAAGTCGAGCGTGTCGATCTCGCAGGCCGACTCCAAGCGCGTCTACGCGCTCGTCGAGGCGGAAGGAGACAACGGCGGCGTCTTCGTCTCGAACGACGGCGGCGAGAGCTTCGCGAAGGTCAACGGCTCGCGCAACCTGCTGCAGCGCGCCTTCTACTACGCCCACATCTACGCCGACCCGCAGCAGGCCGACACCGCCTACGCCGTCAACACCAGCGCGATGAAGTCGACCGACGGAGGCAAGACGTGGACCGTCGTCGGCACGCCGCACGGCGACAACCATGCCTTCTGGATCAACCCGACCGACAACCAGGCGATGATCAACGGCAACGACGGCGGCGCCAACGTGTCCCTCGACGGCGGCCGCACGTGGTCCTCGCTCAACAACCAGCCGACCGCCGAGCTCTACCGCCTCGAGACGGACACCCGCTGGCCGTATTGGATCTACGCGTCGCAGCAGGACAACACCAACATCGGCGTGCCGAGCACCGGCCCAGGCGATCCGATCACCGTCGCCGGCGGTGAGAGCGGCTACCTCGCCGTCGACCCGAGGAACGCCAACATCATCTATGCCGGCAACTACGGCGGCACCATCCAGCGCACCGATCGCTACAGCGGCATGAGCGAGAGCGTCCGCGTCTACGCCGACGAGGAAACAGGGCAGCGCGCCGCCGACATGAAGTACCGCTTCCAGTGGAACGCGCCGATGCGCATCTCGCCGCACAACCCAGACGTCGTCTACGTGACGTCGCAGTTCGTGCACAAGTCGAGCGACGCCGGCCAGACCTGGAACACGATCAGCCCCGATCTCACCCGCAACGACAAGTCGAAGCAGGACTACTCCGGCGTCAACGGCATCACCCGCGACGACACCGGCGTCGAGGTCTACGACACGATCTTCGCGTTCGAGGAGTCGCCGGTGACGGCCGGGCTCCTCTGGGCGGGTACCGACGACGGGCTGCTGCAGCTGTCACGCGACGGCGGCAGGACGTGGACGAAGATCACGCCGACCGGACTTCCCGAGTGGAGCACGATCAACGTGATCGATCTGTCGCCGAAGAACGCCGGCCGCGCCATCGTCACGGCGTATCGCTACATGCTGAACGACTTCACGCCGTACGTGTATCTCACGAACGACTTCGGGAAGACGTGGAAGCGGATCGCCGACGGGAACAACGGCATCCCCGACGGCGACTACACGCGCGTCGTCCGTGAGGATCCGGATCGGGCCGGCCTGCTCTATGCCGGTGCCGAGCACGGCATGTACATTTCGTTCGACGAAGGGGCGCACTGGCAGGGCTTCCAGCAGAACCTGCCGCGCACGCCGGTGATGGATCTGAAGGTCTACCGCAAGAACCTCATCGTGGCGACGGAAGGGCGTTCGTTTTACATCGTCGACGCGCTGCCCGTCGTGCAGGGGCTGAAGGCCGGACTGGAGCGCACGAGCGGCGTGTTCTACAAGCCGGCCGACGCCTATCGCCAGGGTGGCCCGCTGCCGACTTTCTACTACTGGTTCAGAGACCCGCCGGCGAATCCGATCACGCTGGAGGTGAAGGATCCGGCCGGTAAGGTGGTCTACACCTCGACGGCTCAGCCCGGCGCCGGGTCGGCGATGAAGGCGCCCCCGGAAATTCCTCCGGCCGCGCCCGCGCCGGGCGACGGCGGACAGGCGGGTCGCGGTGGACAGGGCGGCGGAGGGCGAGGCGGCCGCGGCGGGTTCGGTGGTGCCGGCACCGTCGGCGCGCTCAGCGGGCAGAAGGGGCTCAACCAGTTCACCTGGAACCCGCGGCTCGATTCACCGTTCACCGTGCCGCCAAAGATCGTGATGTGGGGCGGTGGCGGCGGCCGCGGCGGCGGCCCGAAGGCGGCGCCCGGCGTCTACACCGCGAAGCTGACGTCCGGCGACTGGTCGCAGGAACAATCCTTCCGGCTCTCGACCGATCCGCGGCTGCCGCAGATGACCGACGCCGAGGGGGCCGAGCAACTGAAGATGGCGATGGAACTGGGCGGGCAGATCAAGACGATGTACGACACGCTCGCCAGGCTGCGCGACGCCAAGACACAGGCGGCGCAGATTGCCGGGCAGACATCGGGCCACGCCGACGTGGCGGCCGCGGCCAAACAGTTGAACGAGAAGCTGGTCGCGGTGGAAGGCGATCTCACGCAGGTGCAGGGGGAGGCGGGGCAGGACGCGCTCAATTTCCCCGGCCGTCTCGACAACCAGATGATTGCGCTCTATCAGAACGTCGTGCAGCTCGAGCGGCGATTGAACAAGTCGGTGAAGGAGCGTTCGACTGATCTGCGGCCGCAGTTCGATGATCTGATGGAGCGGGCCACAGGGGCGCTCAAGGCCGATGTGGATGCGTTCAACGCGGTCGCGTCGAAAGCAGGCGCCGCGACAGTGACCATCAAGTAATCGTGCTGGCCCGCCAGATCGGTCACGTGATGCGGACGGCGCTGCGCGACGGTCCGGCGCCGTTGTGGCTGGCCCGCCGCGCCATCCGTGAGTTCGGCGCGATTCAGCGGACGTGGGAGCTGCAGTCACTGGTTGGCGAGGTGCGGCGTCTGGCGCCGCGCGTCGTCGTGGAGATCGGAACGCACCACGGCGGCACGCTCGTCTGCTGGGCGGCGGTCGCGTCCGCCTCGGCGCACATCGTCAGCATCGACATGCCGACCGACGACCGGAACGGGTGGGGCACCCGCGACGAGGATCTGGGGCGGGTCCGCGCGCGGCTGAAGCCGGCACAGAGACTGACTGCCATCCGCGGCGATTCGCACGCCGGCGAGACAC
Source organism: Vicinamibacterales bacterium (assembly GCA_036496585.1). Classification (NCBI taxonomy): domain Bacteria; kingdom Pseudomonadati; phylum Acidobacteriota; class Vicinamibacteria; order Vicinamibacterales; species Vicinamibacterales bacterium. Next base: position 4,774 of record DASXLB010000008.1, on the reverse strand, counting down.
TGGCGCGCCTGCACGCGGCGCTCGGCGGCGCCGCGGTGGATCTGCTGTGGGTCGATGGCGACCATTCCCTGGCGGGGACGAAGGCGGATTTCGAGATGTACGGTCCGCTGGTGCGATCGGGCGGCGTCATTGCGTTCCACGACGTGCGCGCGAGTCAGCGCTGGCCGCAGTTCGGATCGCCGGAGTTCTGGGACACGATCAAGGTCCGGCATCGCGCGCACGAATATGTCGCCGACCCGCGGCCTGGGGCCGGTATGGGCATCGGCGTCATCCGCGTATGAGCCGTTTCCCCCATGAAAAACCGGGAAATTGTGCTACCCTTCGTGCATTCACGCGCATGCCCCTGTCACGGACGAACGAGCGCCAGCGAGTGAGCCACCCGAACGGCGCGGGGCCAGGGGGTCCCGGACGTCGGTGTGTAGGGGGGTCCGGCGGGGCGTAGCCCCCCGGCTAACTCAAGGAGAGAAGATGGCCAAGAAGGCGGCGAAGAAGTCCGCGCGCAAGCCGAACGCGGCATTCATGAAACCGATGAACCCGAGCGCCTCGCTCGCGGAAGTCGTCGGCAGCAAGCCCATTCCGCGGACGGAAGTCACCAAGAAGCTCTGGGCGTACATCAAGAAGAACAAGCTGCAGGATCCGAAGAACAAGCGGATGATCAAGGCCGACGACGCGCTGAAGCCGGTGTTCGGCGGCAAGGCCACGGTCAACATGTTCGAGATGACCAAGCTTGTAAACAAGCACCTCAAAGCGTAACGGCGGCCCGCTCCGCGAGGTGCGCGCCCACGCACCTCGCGATTTCAGTACTGTCACTCCCTGTCCCGGAACGGAGCATGGCCAACGCGCCTTCCTGGGCCTTTCCGTATCCCGCCGACGGCACATCCCTTGCGCATTGGTGGGCAAACATGATGGGCACTCCCCACCGCCCGCCGCTCTCCTGTCTGCGCGATTCGCGCGGATTCAGTCTGCTCGAGTTGATGGTCGTAGTCGGCCTGATGGGCGTCATCGGCGCGATCGCCATCCCGATGACCGGCAACGCCCTGCACTATTTGAAGTTGAGCGGCGACGCACGGAGCATCTCGAACGAGATTTCCTCCGCAAAAATGCGCGCCGCTGCCAAGTTCACCCAGGCGCGCATTTTCGCGGATTTGAGTGGCCGTCAGTACTACCTGCAGACGTGCGCCACGCCGGGGACCTCGCCGTGCCCGTCGTGGACGACCGAAGGAGGCACCCAGTCGCTGGCGTCGACCGTCAGCTTCGGCTACGGCATCGTCGCCACCGCGCCGCCCAATACCCAGACGACAATCGCGCAGGCTCCCTCATGCCTCGACAACGCGGGACACGCCGTGGCGAATACCGCCTGCATCATCTTCAACTCGCGCGGCATTCCGGTCGACACGACCGGCAGTCCGACCGGGCTCAACGCGTTCTACATCAATGACGGCGCCTCCGTCTACGGCGTGACGCTGGCGGCGACCGGATTCGTCCGGAGCTTTCAGACGGCGTACGCCACGTCGCCGTCCTGGGTGCAGCAATGACGTCCCGCGCCGCGAACCCGCAGTCGGGCTCGACCCTGGTCGAAGTGATCATCGCGAGCGGCTTGATGGCCACGCTGATGGCGGGCCTGATGTCGCTGGGCGCCGTGGCGCTCTCGACGACCGAGAACCAGGGGCATCTGGCCGCGAGAACCGCGGAATATGCCCAGGACAAGATGGAGCAGCTCCTCGCGCTCGCCTACACCGACGCGACGAGCGACACCACGTCGTTCCCGGCGGCGACAACCGGCGGGACCGGGCTGGTGGCCGGCGGCAGCAGCGTCACGAGCAGTCCCGTCGCCAAGTACGTCGATTGGCTCGATCAGAACGGCAATCTCTGCGGCTCCAGCGGAGCGGCCTGCGCGGCCGCCTCGGGCACGACCGCCCCGACGTCCTGGTTCTACGAACGCGCGTGGGCGATCACCACGCCGGCCGGCTCCACCAATCTCAAGCAGATCACCGTGACGGTGACGATTTCGCGCGGCTTCGGCGCCGCCAACAAATCGAGCTCGACGCTGACCGTCTACAAGACGTACCCGTTCTGACGCCATGACGCTGCTCCAACGTCAACACGACCGCCGTTCGCCGCGCGCCCGCCGGGCGGACGAGGCCGGCTTCTCGCTCCCTGAGCTGCTCATCTCCACAGCGCTCATGCTCATCGTCTCCGGCGTGGTCACGTCGGCGCTGCTGCAGATGACCAAGGCACAGTCGACGATCTGGAACCGGACGGAGCTGCACAGTGGCGTCCGAAGCGCGACCGAGCTCCTGCAGCAGGAGGTTGGCCAGGCCGGGCGGATTGCGCTGCCCGCGGCCGTGACGGTGTCCACCACCGCCGTTTCGGCGGGTGCGACTACGGCCGTGCTCAGCTCCGTGACCGGCATGTTCGTGGGCGAGAACCTCGTCGTGGACGCGGGCAGCGCGCAAGAGACGGTGCACATTTCCGCGATCAACACGGCGACCAAGACGATCACCATCAACAACAGCCTCGACGCGACGGCCACGTCGCTGGCGACGTCGTTCCTCTACGGGCACAGCATCGGCGCCAGCGTCAGCGTCAGCGGCGGTTTCACGACCGGGGTCATCCCGCCCGCCGCGTCGCCGGTGAACTTCAGTAACGGGTCGACCGCCACGGTGCTCAAACTGTTCGGCGACATCAACGCCGACGGCAGCATGGTCTACGTCGAATACACCTGCGACACCGCCGCCGGCAACCTCTACCGGAACATGGTGGCCTTCGACGCGGTGTCGAAGCCGACGCTGACGGCGGCGCAGGTGCTCCTGTCCAACATCACGGCCAACCCGAACAGCACGCCATGTTTCCAATATCAGATGGATTCGTCGAACACCTACGTGCTCGATGTCGCGATCACGATGACCGTGAACACGCAGAAGGTCGATCCGGTCACCAAGCAGCTGCAGACCGAGACGAAGGCGCTCCTGAACGTCTCGCCGCGCAACGTCGTGAATACCTGGGAGCTCGCGGCCCACAACGCGGCGCGCGTGCAATCGACGCCGTCCACCATCACCACTCTGATAGGACTGTGACCATGCCGGCATCGGTCGTTCCGACGCGCGCCTCAGACGAGCGGGGCGTCGCGCTGATCATCACCCTGTTCCTGATGGCCGCCCTCTCGGCGCTGGCCGCGTCGCTGATGTTCCTGTCGCAGACGGAAACCTATTCGACGATGAACTACACGATGATGTCGCAGGCGCGCTACGCCGGCGAGTCGGGCATCGAGAAGTCGGTGAACTGGCTGCTCAATTCCTACACGCAGCCGGGGAGCGCCGGCAGCGATCTGACCAGCAGCTACGACATGACGAAGTCGCCGGTGACCTGCACCAGCGGCTGCACGACGACGAGCGGCACCTGCGCGTACACACCCGGGTCGGCGCCGACCGGACCCTGCATCGTGCTGTCGGCGATGGGCGGCGTGACCTCGAACTACCCGGTCGCGACCACGTCGAGCGCGTTCGCGACGGCGGCGACAGGCACGCTCAGCTCCGGCGCGTCCAATATCGGTTTTTCCTCGTATGCGGTGCTGATGTCGATGCAAGCGGTGGGCACGACCGTCGTCCAGACCTGGAGCATCGTCTCGAACGGCACGGTGTCCGGCGCGCGCACCGCGCAGGTGCAGGTGATTTCGACGCTCGAGACGCCGTTGATCGGCGTCACGGGCAACAGCTACTCGGCGTTTGCAACCGGGTCGGTCTGCGGCGCCATCACCTTCTCGGGGAGCGCCGCGACCAACAGCTACGATTCGACCAAGCTCGGGACGGCGTCGTACTGGTCGGGCGGCAGCGTCGGCAGCGGGCATCCTTTGATCAACACGTCGTCTCCGGCGAACGTCGGCACGAATGGCAACCTGACCGACAGCGGCGGCGCGACAATCAACGGGAAGCTGTACACGCCGCGCACCGGCGTTGGCACGTGCAACAACGGCGGCGGCGGCGTCGCCGGCGACGCGCTGACGCAGAGCGGCAGCGCGACCGTCACCGGCGGCCTGGTGCAGCTCGCCTCGACGTGGTATCCCACCACCCCCTCAGCGCCGACGCCGCTTCCCGGCACCGCCACGCAGAGCTCGTCGCACAATACCGGGTGCACGGGCTACACCAACTGCACGCTACCCAGCGGCGCCGGCAACCCCAACATCGTGAAAATCAGCGGCGGCAATTCCGTGGCGAGCGCAACGCTGCTCGGCAACGTCACCATTTCGTCGGACGTCGTCTTTCACGTCGGCGCGGCCTCCGGCTGCCCCTGCTATTACACCGTCAACAGTTTCAACATCAGCGGCGGCGCGTCGCTCGTGATCGACGGCGGTCCCGTGATCATCAACGTCGCCGGCACCGGCATCAGCTCAGGCAACGTGCTTACGCTCAGCGGCGGCGGCGTCGCCAATTCGACGTTCGTCGCGTCCAACCTGCAGATCAACTATGCCGGCACGAGCCCTGTGTCGCTCAGTGGCGGGACGGCAAGCGCCGCGATCATCAACACGCCGAATGCCGCCGTCACGTTGTCTGGCGGCGCCGACTTCTACGGCACGCTGCTCACCAAGACGCTGAACGATTCCGGCGGGACCGCGATCCACTACGACCAAGCGCTCTCGTCGATGTTTTCATCGGAGAGCACCGGCAATCCGCTGCTGACATCCTTCAGCTGGAAGAAGTACTGAGTCGGACGTCCTCTCACGTGGCCGCGCGGCGCTCGGTGCCGCGCAGCCACTTGCCAGCGCCGGTCAGCACGA
>DASXLB010000007.1 GCA_036496585.1 Vicinamibacterales bacterium | reverse complement strand
CTCGGTCAGCCGGTTGGTCAGCACCACGATGATCGAGAAGATCATCGTCGTCGCGCCGACCACCGCCGTGCCGATCAGCACCGGCTTGGCCGTCGCCTTGAACGTGTTGCCGGCGCCGTCGTTCTCCTCGAGCAGGTGCTTGGCGCGCTCGAAGTTGACGTCGAAGCCGTAGTCCTTCTTCAGCTCCTGCTTGATGTTGGGCAGCGATTCGATGACCGACAGCTCGAACACCGACTGCGCGTTGTCGGTGACCGGCCCGTAGGAGTCGACCGCGATCGTCACCGGTCCCATGCCGAGGAAGCCGAACGCCACCAGGCCGAACGCGAACACCGCCGGCGCAATCATGCCGACCGTCGCCAGGCCGTGCGTGCTGACGATGTAGGCCGCCGACATCAGCGCCACGATGCTCATGCCGAGCCAGTAGGCGCTGAAGTTCCCCGCCACCAGCCCGGACAGGATGTTCAGCGAGGCGCCGCCCTCGCGCGACGAGGTCACCACTTCCCTGACGTGGCTCGACTCGGTCGACGTGAAGATCTTCACCCCTTCCGGAATGATCGCGCCGGCCAGCGTGCCGCAGGTGATGATCGTCGACAGCTTCCACCACAGCGTCGGGTTGCCGCCGATGTTGGGAATGAGCAGATAGGAGACGGCGTAGGTCGCGGCGACCGAGATGAACGACGTCAGCCAGACGAGGCGGGTCAGCGGCGTCTCGAAGTTCATCTTCGGCGCGTTGCCGAACTGGCTCTTCGAGATCGCTTCGTTGATCAGGTAGGAGATGCCGCTGGTGATGACCATCATCACGCGCATGACGAAGATCCAGACCAGCAGCTGCACCTGCACCGCCGGGCTCGGCACCGCGACCAGGATGAACGAGATCAGCGCCACGCCGGTGACGCCGTAGGTCTCGAAGCCGTCGGCGCTCGGCCCGACCGAGTCGCCGGCGTTGTCGCCTGTGCAGTCGGCGATGACGCCGGGGTTTCTCGCGTCGTCTTCCTTGATGTTGAAGACGATCTTCATGAGATCGGCGCCGATGTCGGCGATCTTGGTGAAGATGCCGCCGGCGATGCGCAGCGCCGCCGCGCCGAGCGACTCGCCGATGGCGAAGCCGATGAAGCAGGAGCCGGCGTAGTCCCCGGGAATGAAGAGGAGGATGCACAGCATCATGAACAGCTCGACGCTGATCAGCAGCATGCCGATGCTCATCCCCGCCTGCAGCGGAATCGCGTAGATCGGATACGGCATGCCGCGCAGACCCGCGAACGCGGCGCGCGAATTGGCGAAGGTGTTGACGCGGATGCCGAACCAGGCGACGCCGTAGCTGCCGGCGATCCCGAGCAGGCTGAAGAGCAGGATGATCACGACCTTGATCGGGCTGAAGTGCTGCAGCACCCCGAAGTAGAACACCATGATCACGCCGATGAAGACCTCGAGCAGCAGGATGAACTTGCCCTGCGTCACCAGATACGTCTTGCACGTCTCGTAGATCAGTTCCGACACTTCGAGCATCGAGCGGTGCACCGGCATGTTCTTCAGGCGCATGAAGATGGTCATGCCGAAGCCGAGGCCGAGCAGACAGACGACGAGGCCGCCCATCAGCAGCGTGCGGCCGTTGATGCCCTGGAACGTCTCGGTGCTCAGATCCGGCAGCACCAGGTTGGCTTCGCCGGCGCGCGTCTCTGCCTGCGCGGCACCCGCCGGCGCTGCCGCCTGGGCGTGGACGGTCGCGGAGAAGCCCAGCGGCACCGTCAGCGCGGCGAGCAGGAGCAGGATGCGAAACTTAACGCTCATTACAGTCCTTTTTCCATGAGTCAAAACACCGGATTATACCTACTAAGTCCGCAAATCCGCGACGTGATCGTCCCCCCGACGGGCGTGGATCCGCCCTCCGATCGCCATGCCGCCCGTGAGGAAAATGCGGATGCCCTGCTCGACGGTGATGTCCGGATACGAGGCACGGTCGCGCGGACAGATCACGATGTCTCCCAAATAGAGGTGATTGGTCGGCACGTAGACGGCAATCAGGTTCTCAGTCCCCTGTCCGCGGTCGATCGAGAACTCGCGCGTCAGGAACCCGAGCTGGTATCCGCGCGCCGCGTCTTCGAGCAGCACGACGCGCTTGAAACCGTATTCGTTGTCGGGAGAGAACGCCACGACCAGCTGCTTCACCGGGGCATAAATGCTGCGAAAGAGCGGCACATGTAGCAACAGCCGTTCCGCCCGCTGCAGCAGCCGTTTGCCGACCACGTTGGTCGCGGTCACGCCGACCGCGAGGATGAAGACCAGCGTCGTCAGCAGGCCCAGGCCCGGCACCTGGCGGCCCAGATACTTGAAGTAGAGCGGCCCGACGAAGCCGTCGATCAGGCGGAACAGCCACACCAGTGTGGCGATCGAAATGAACAGGGGAACGGTGACGAAGAAGCCGGCGATGAATCGGCGCCGGAGCCACTGCATCATCGCGTCATCAGCCAGGCGATCGTGACGGCCGCCAGCGCCAGCCGATAGTACGCGAAGGCGTCGAGCGAGTGCGCGGCGAGATAGCGCAGGAAGAAGCGGATCGTCGCGTAGCCGACGATCGCCGAGACCGTCATCCCGAGCAGGAACAGTCCCGCGTCGTGCGGCGTCAGGCCCGCCTTCAGCAGATGCAGCCCTTCCTTCGCCGCCGCCGCGCCGATCGCCGGAACGCCGAGCAGGAAGGAGAAGCGGGCGGCCGACTCGCGCGTGAGCCCGAACAGCATCGCCATCGACATCGTCGAGCCCGAGCGCGACATGCCGGGCACCAGCGCGGTCGACTGCGCGACGCCGACCAGCAATGCGCCGCCGGGAGTCAGCGCGTCCTCGGTGCGATCCTTTGAGCCGAAGCGCTCGGCGGCCATCAGCCAGAGGGCGCCGACGATCAGCGTCGTCGCGATGACGGCCGGCGTGCGCCAGTGCTGCTCCATGTAGCTCGCGACGGTGACGCCGAACACGACGACCGGCAGCGTGCCGATGACGATCAGCCGGCCGACCTTGCCGGGACCGCGCGACGCGCGCAGCACGTCGGGCAGCGCTGCGACGATCGCCAGGAGGTCGCGCCAGAAGAACACCACGATGGCGATGAGCGTGCCCGCGTGGAGCGCGACGTCGAAGGCCAGCCCGAACGCTCCCTCGTCGACGTTCCAGCCGAAAAAGGCGCGCGCCAGCACGAGATGGGCGGAACTCGACACCGGCAGGAACTCGGTCAGTCCTTGCACGATCCCGAGCAGCACGGCTGCAACCCAGCTCATGCCACACCCGCGAGCGAGGGTCCGGCAGAGCGAAGCCTCCCGGATGAACACGACACTATGCGCATCAACATCTCTGCGAGCGAACCCCGGTTCGCGAGCCACGCGCGCGGCGCGGGGCCCGGGTCCCCGCCAGCGCGCGTATAGGAAGTCCGGAAGAGCGAAGCCCCCCGGATGAACACGACAGCATGCGTATCAACATCCCTGCGAGCGAACCCCGGTTCGCGAGCCACGCGCGCGGCGCGGGGCCGGGGTCCCCGCCAGCGCGCGTGTAGGGGGGTCCGGCGGGGCGAAGCCCCCCGGATGATTACGACGCGCGGCGCTTGCCCGATTTGTTGGCAGGCTTGCCGGCCGCCCGGCCGGGCGCGACGGGCGCCGCCGGGGCGACCTTCACCGGCGCTTTCCCCTGCCAGATGAGGACGATCGCCGCGGCGATGAAGACGCTCGAATAGGTGCCGGTGATGATCCCGACGATCATCGTGAAGGCGAAGCCCTTCAGCACCTCGCCGCCGAAGAAGAACAGCGCGATGACCGACAGCAGCGTCAGGCCGCCGGTGATCATCGTCCGATCGAGCATCTGGTTCACCGCCGAGTTGACGATCGTCGCCAGGTTGTCGCGCCGCATCGAGCGCATGTTCTCGCGGATCCGGTCGTAGATGACGATCGTGTCGTTCATCGAATAGCCGGTGATGGTAAGGAGCGCGGCGATGACGTTGAGGCTCAGCTCGTGCTTGAAGAAGGCGAGGAACGCCAGCGTGATGAGGAGGTCGTGGATGGTCGCGACCACGGCGCCGACGGCGAAGCTGAAACGGAAGCGGAACGCGATGTAGACGAGGATGCCGCCGAGGGCGAACACCGTCGCCAGGATGCCGCGCTGCTGCAGTTCCGCGCCGACCGTCGGTCCGACGATGCGCCGGCCCGACACGCAGTTGAACTCGGTCGGGCTGGCGCAGAGATGGCTGGCGGGCGCGATCGGACCGAGGCCGTTGGTGTTGAGCGCCTCGACCACCGATTCAGCGGTGTTGCTGAGCGAGGCGCCGGCCTCGACCTCCCGCGAATGCACCCGGATCGACACTTCGTGGCGCGCCGGGTCGCCGTAGGACTGGACGACGGCGTTGGCGCCGCCGCCCGGCAGCGCCCCGCGCACCCGATCGAGATCGGGCGGCTGCTGGAAGCGCACCAGCACGATCGTCCCGCCGGAGAACTCCACCCCCTTCGGCATGCCCTTCGTCCAGATGACGAACACGCCGGCCAGGATGATCACCCACGACAGCGCGATGGCGTGCCACTTCCAGCGAACGAAGTCAAAGTTCGGGCTCTTGAAAATATGCATTGCGATATCCGTGTGAATCCGTGTCCGTCCGTCGCCCTAGATGCTGAGCGCCGGCACCTGCCGCCTCGACAGCTCGAAGTCGTAGAGGGTCTTCGAGACGAAGATCGAGGTGAAGAGATTGACGAACAACCCGATCGACAGCGTCGTCGCGAAGCCGCGGATCGGGCCGGTGCCGAACTGGAACAGGAACGCCGCGGCGATGAGCGACGCGACGTGGGTGTCGAGCAGCGTCATCAACACGCGGCTGAAGCCGGCGTTGATCGCCGCCCGCACGCCGCGCTGCGCCGCGATCTCTTCCTTGATGCGCTCGAAGATGAGGACGTTCGAGTCGACGCCGACGCCCATGGTGAGCACGAAACCGGCGATGCCCGGCAGCGTCATCGTCGCCCCGAGATAGGCCATCAGGCCGAGCAGGATGACCAGGTTGAAGATGAGCGCCACGGCCGCGTTGATCCCCGAGAGCTTGTAGTAGACGAGCATGAACCCGAGGATCAGCATCAGCCCGACGAGCGAGGCGAGCACGCCGGCGCGGATCGAGTCGGCGCCGAGCGACGGCCCGACGACGTTTTCCTCGAGCGAGGTCAGGCTGGCGGGCAGCGCTCCCGAGCGCAGCGTCAGCGCCAGATCGTTCGCACTCTCCGCGGTGAAGCCGCCGCTGATCCGCCCCTGGTCGGTGATCCGCCCGTCGAGCCGGGGCGCCGAGATGATCTTGTTGTCCAGCGCGATCGCCAGGTAGCGGCCGATGTTCTCGCCGGAGAGCTTCCCGAATTTCGGCGCGCCCGCGGGCTTCAGCTCGAAGTGGACGGCAGGCTGGTTGTTCTCGTCGAGCCCGGGCTTGGCCACGCGCAGGTCGGAACCGGTGACCGGCGCAATCTTCTTCACGACGTAGAACGCGCCGGTCGCGTCGCCGCCCGAACCCGGCAGAATCTCGAGGTCGCCCGGCAGGTTGCCGTTGTACTGCTTCAGAAGATCCTCTTTGGAGGCTGGCCCGGCCTCGACCAGCTTGAACTCGAGCTGCGCGGTCTTGCCGATGATCTCCTTCGCGTGGGCCACGTCGCTGACGCCGGGCAGCTGGATCAGCAGCTCCTCGTTGTTCGACTGGCGCGCGATGCTGGGCTCGACGACGCCGAGCTCGTTGACCCGCCGGTCGATCGTCTGCATCGTCTGATCCACGGCCTGTTCGCGCTGATCGCGCTCGATGTTCGGCTTCATCTTGAACTCGTAGGTGCCGGCCGGCAGCGGATTGCGGTCGTAGTCGGTGGCGGTCACCTCGTCGGACGCCGTGCGGAACTGCGAGTCCCGGTCCTGGGGCACCCCTTCGACGCGGAACGTCATCGGCGAGGTCACATTGATCATCGGCGTGATGTTCGAGGTGGCCAGCGACGCGCGGAGCGCCTCGGCCGTCGACGTGGTGGTCGTCTTCAGCGCGTCGTCGGTGTTGACGCGCATGCGCAGCTCGACGCCGCCCTTGAGGTCGAGACCGAGCTTGAGGGCCCGGGACTGGAGCGCTTCCGGCACGGGCAGGTGGAAGTGCGCGCCGAGCATCGGGTAGACGCCGACCGCGAAGAACACGACGAAGACGGCGGCAATCGAGAGGAGCTTCCAGCGGAGATTCTTGTACATGGCTAGTTCTGGCTTTCGACGATCGGCTCCTCGCCCTGGCGGCCGCCGATGGCGGCGCGCGCGATCTCGACGCGCACCTTGTCGGCAATCTGGAGCTGGACCGTTTTCTCGTTGAGTTTCGTGACCTGCCCATACAGCCCGCTCGTCGTGACGATGCGGTCGCCAACGCTGAGGCTGCTCTGGAACTCCTGCACCTTCTTCTGCCGAGTCCTCATGGGCTGGAGGATCAGGAAATAGAAGATGCCGAGGATCAGGGCGAAGGGCAGGAATTGCCACAATCCGCCGGTGCCCAGGCCCGGTGACGCCATCGCGAAAAAATCGTTCATCGTCGGGAGAAGGTTAGATGAAACTCCTGGCGGAGCTTTTCAAACGAGCCAAAACTCAAAGCTTCCCTGATACGCCGCATTAAGTCAAGGTAGAAGTAGAGGTTATGGACGGTGAGCAGCGTCGCGCCGGTCATCTCCCCCGCCATGAAGAGATGGCGCAGGTAGGCGCGGCTGAAACGGCGGCAGGTGTAACAACCGCAGTCTGGATCGGGCGGCAGCGGGTCTTCCGCATATCGGGCGTTCTTGATGACGATAACCCCGCGCGCCGTCAGCAGCTGGCCGTTCCTGGCATTGCGCGTCGGCAACACGCAATCGAACATGTCGACGCCGCGCGCGACGCATTCGACCAGGTCATCGGGCATGCCGGTTCCCATCAAGTAGCGCGGCCGGTCGGCTGGCAGCAGCGGCGCCGTGTGGCCGACGACGTCATACATCACGTCGACGGGCTCGCCGACGCTGAGCCCGCCGATCGCGTAGGCCTCGAAGCCGACCTCGATCGTGCGCTGCACGCTTTCGGTGCGCAGACCAGGGTCCGTGCCTCCCTGGATGATCCCGAACTGCGCCTGGCCGGCGTTGGTGACGAGCACGCCGTCGACGCGCTCGTGCCGGAGCTGCAGAAACCGCGTGCGGCAGCGTCTGGCCCAGCGCGCTGATCGCTCCATCGCAGGTCGCCGGTCGCCGGTGCCGGGAAGCGCGTCGGACGGTGGGATCTGCGGATCGACGCCCGCGGACGGTCCGGAACCGCGACCCGGATTCCGGGGCCCGCTCCCCACACACTCGTCGAGGACCATCGCGACGTCGGAGCCGAGCTGGGCCTGGATATCGGTCGCCCGCTCCGGCGAGAGCGCGCAGAGCGCGCCGTCGAGGTGCGAGCGGAACTCGACGCCTTGCTCCGACACCTGGCGCGTCTGGGCCAAGCTGAACACCTGATAGCCGCCGCTGTCGGTCAGGATGGGCCGCGGCCAGCCGATGAACCGGTGGAGGCCGCCGGCGCGCGCGATGAGATCGTCGCCCGGCCGCAGGTGCAGATGATAGGTGTTGCCGAGGATGATCTGCGCGCCCGCGTCCTCGAGATCGCGGTGGGTGATCGCCTTGACCGCGCCGCGTGTGCCCACCGGCATGAACACCGGCGTCTCGACGACGCCGTGCGGCGTCTGGAGCACGCCACGGCGCGCCTGCCCTTCGGTGTGGGTGACGGTGAAGTGCATCGCTACCGGCTCTCGGCTTCCCGCTTGCCGCAGTTCGGACATCGCATATCGGACATCGGATATTCTGGCAGAGTGAAGCGGTTGCGTGTCGGCGTGCTCTACGGTGGACGTTCCGGCGAGCACGAGGTGTCGCTGGCGTCGGCGGCGTCGGTCTTCGCCAACCTCGATCGGGCGCGCTACGAACCGGTGCCGATCCGGATCGAAAAGGACGGCCGCTGGGCGCTCGCCGACAAGCCGCCGTCGGTCATGGTGGCGGGCGACGTGATCGAGCAGGCGCGGCTCGAGGCGGCGCGGCCGGTGCGCGAGGGTCGCGAGGTGCACTTGGTCGCGCGGCCGAGCCAGGACACCATCCTCTCGATCGACCGCTCGGACAGCCGCGACCGCGACGTGCCGACCGCCACCGTGACCGGGCTGGCGCTCGACGTGATCTTCCCGATGCTGCACGGGCCGTACGGCGAAGACGGCACCATCCAGGGTCTGCTCGAGCTCGCCAACGTCCCCTACGTCGGCGGCGGCGTGCTCGCCTCGGCGGTCGGCATGGACAAAGCAGTGATGAAGGTGCTGTTCGCGGCGCGCGGCCTGCCGGTCTGTCCGTATCGGGTCGTGCTCCGGCACGAGTGGGAGCGCGACGCGGACACGATCGGCGCCGAGCTGGCGAAGGCGCTGGCGTTCCCGATGTTCGTGAAACCAGCCAACCTCGGATCGAGCGTCGGCATCTCGAAAGCCAAGGACCAGGGCGGGCTGCGCGAGGCGATGGCGCTCGCCGGCAGCTTCGACCGCAAGATCGTCATCGAGGCGGCCGTCCCGAACGCGCGCGAGATCGAATGCGCCGTGCTCGGCAACGACACGCCCGAGGCATCGCTACCCGGCGAGATCATCCCGTCGCGCGAGTTCTACGACTACGAGTCGAAGTACCTCGACGCGGGCTCGCAGGCGGTGGTGCCGGCCGAGCTGCCGGCGCGGATCGCCGACCAGGTGCGCACGCTGTCGATCGAAGCGTTCAAGGCCATCGACGGCGCCGGCATGGCGCGCGTCGACTTCCTCCTCGAGCGCGGCGGCGCACTGTTCGTCAACGAGGTGAACACGATCCCCGGCTTCACCACCATCAGCATGTTCGCCAAACTGTGGACCGCATCCGGGGTCGACTACCCGGCCCTGCTCGACCGCCTCATCGCGCTCGCGCTCCAGCGCCACGCCGAGAAACAGCAACTCCGGACGAGCCTCACCTAGCGCGGGGCGCGAGGTGCGAAGGACCAGCGGCGGGGCGCGGCGGGTCGCGGCACTCAGGGCAGGGGTGCTGCTGGTGGCCTTGGCGTGCGCGGCGTCGATGTCGGGAACCGCGTCGGTTCGTCGGCGGCCGCCGTCGCCCGGATTGACGGGTGCCGACGGACTGGTCAAGGTCTACGACGCGATCCTCGACGCCGACTTCGACGCGGTCGACGACACGCTGCAGCGAGCCTGTCCACCCGCGCCGCGACCGGCCTGCGACGTCCTCGCCGCCACGCGCACGTGGTGGCGCATCCAGATTGATCCGCAGAGCACCGCCCTCGACGAGACGTTCTCGAGCGAGGTGGAGCGGGCGATCGCCTCGACGGAGGCGTGGGCGGCGCGCGAGCCGGCGAACCCCGAGGCGCACTTCTACGTCGGAGGCGCCTACGCGGCGCGCGTGCAGTGGCGGGTGCTGCGCAACGAGAGGCTCGCCGCCGCGCGCGACGGCAAGAGGATCAAGAGCGCCCTCGAACGTGCCGTCGCGCTCGATCCCTCTCTCGAGGACGCCTACTTCGGCATCGGCCTGTACGAGTACTACGCCGACGTGGCGCCCGCGGCCGCCCGGTTCCTGCGCTTCCTCCTCCTCCTGCCCGGCGGCGACAGGGCGGAAGGCCTGCAGCGCATGCAGCGCACGCACGCCAACGGCCGCCTGCTGCAGGGAGAAGCCGACTACCAGCTCGCCGTCGTCTATCTGTGGTACGAGAACCGGTCCGACCTGACCGCCGCGCTCCTCGAGGGACTGCGAACCCGCTATCCCGGCAATCCGATCTTTACGGCGCAGCTCGCCGACCTGCGCGAACGCTACGACCACGACCTCGTCGCGAGCCTGGCGACGTGGCGCGCCCTGCTCGAGGCAGCGGGCCAGGGACGGGTCAACGAAGCGGAGGCCGCCGCGGCGCAGGCCCGGCTGGCGGTGTCGCGCCTCCTCGACGCGCTCGACGAAACCGATATCGCGCTCGACGAACTGCGTAGCTTGATCGACAGCCAGCCCGCGCGGCCGCTCGGCGCGCGGGCGGCCGGCTACCTTGCGCTCGGCGAAGCGGAAGACCGTCTCGGCCACCGCGATGCCGCGGTCGCGGCGTACCGCCTGGCCGCGTCGGCGGCTCCCTCCCCCGATCCGGGCGGCATCGGTGCGCGCGCCACCGATCGCCTGCGTCACGCGCCCGACGCCGTGCGCGCCGAAGCCTACCGGCTCTCGCTCGAAGGATGGCGACGGGTGCAGCGCGGCGACGCCACCGGCGGCGAGCCCATCCTGGCGCACGCCGTGACGCTCGACCCCAACGACGCGGTCGCGCGCTACCGGCACGCGCGCGCGCTGCAGGCACGCCGCGACGACGAGGGCGCGCTCGTCGAGTACGGCGTAGCGCTGCAGCGCGCGAGCGCCCTGCCGGCTCCGCTCGCCGCCGCCGCGTTCTTCGACACCGCACGCCTCGAAGAACAGCTCGGCCGCCGCGATCAGGCCGTCGTGCACTATCGCGCCGCGATGTCGTGGTTCGGCGGCGGCACCGCCACGCGCGACGCGGCGACGCGCGCGCTGGCGCGTCTGACGCCGACGTCACGCTGAGATCGCAACGAGTCGCGCCGCGGATTCGCGCCGCGTCGGCGTGATCGACCGTCGCGACGCGAACGCTGCCCGCCAACTACAGAACGCGCCGAGTCGCGCCGACAACACTCATAAGTGGATGACGATTTTTTGACTTTCGCAGCACTTTGTGCTTGACACTGCGAAGTTCTCATCCATAATCTACATCTTGTATGAGGGTGGATCGCTCAGCCCACCTGTTGTAACACCTGGTCACCGGTAATAGCTGAGCAGCCACGTTCCAAGGAGGAACTAATGGCGAAGAAGAGCGCAAAGGGCGGCAAGAAAAAGGGCGGAAAGAAGCGCTAAGCGCCGCCGACCGGTCCGGGGGGTGTGAGGGCAACTTTGCACCCCCGATTTTTTTAGGGCCACGACTTCTCGATCGGGCGAGAGCGCGTATCGGGAAGTCCGAGGGGTAAGGCCTCTCGGGCCTAAACGAAGCGACGAGCGGCGTATGGACGCACCGCCGAGTGCCAGCTGGCAGAGGCGCTGCGATACGGAGTGTGCTCCTCGCGAACGAATCCCAGACGAAGGGGGGGATAACGCAATGGCGAAGAAGGCTGCAAAGGGCGGGAAGAAGAAGGGCGGCAAGAAGCGGTAACACGCCCGGTCCTGCCAAAAACGGGGGCGAACGTCGCCCCCGTTTTTGTTGTACGGCCGACCATCGTCGCTACTTCATCTCTTTCCCATCCCAGATACGAATCCGCTCGATGACGTCGAGCTGCTGCAGCGTGTCGACGACGTCCATCCCCTGCACGACCTGGCCGAAGACGGTGTACTTGGCGTCGAGGTGCGGCTGCGGCGAGTGGACGATGAAGAACTGACTGCCGCCGGTGTCCGGGCCCGAGAGCGCCATCCCGACCGTACCGCGGACGAAAGGCCGATCGTTCAGCTCGTCGCGGATCGTGTAGCCGGGACCGCCGGTGCCGTCACCGCGCGGGTCACCGTCCTGCACCACGAAGTTCGGGACGACGCGATGGATCTGCAGGCCGTTGAAGTACCCCTTGCGCGCCAGCGTGACGAAGTTGCGCACCGTCTGCGGCGCGTCCAGCACGGCCAGCTCGATCTCGATGGTGCCCCTGGCCGTCTCGATGAAGGCATGCGGTGAATACGGCGGATTGACGAGGTCGGGCGAGTCGTAAGGCGCGATCGGGTCGCCGGGCACCGGCCGGATCGCGAGCGCCGGTGCCGCCGACGAATCGAGCGAGTGCAGCAGGTTCGCCGCGTCGAGACGCAGCGCCCAGTCGCGATCGCCGAGCGCGGTGTTCAGGGTCGCCGTGGCCTCGCCGGCACCGTAGCGGACGAGCGCCGCCAGCGCAGCTTCACGCGCGTCGGCGCTGCCGTCCGCCTGTGCGGCCTGGTAGGCGTCGCGCAGCGCCTCAGCCCCGCCCGCCGGCTTGAGCTCCCCGATGTTTCGCGCGGCCGCCGTCCGCACGCCGACGTCGGACGCTTTCAGATTCGCGAGCAGCACGGCGTCGATGCCCGGCGCCTTCAGTTTCGTCAGCGAGTCGAGCGCCACGGCGACCACCCGCTTGTCGGGATCCTCGGCCAACCGCTGCAGCCGCGCCACCGCCACGGCCGGCGGCATCCCGGCCAGCGTCTCGGCGATCGCGGCGCGCACGATCCAGTGCGGATCGGGCTCCATCCCCGAGAGCAGCGTCGGGAACCCGGCCGGATCGATGTGTGCGGACGCCCGGATCGCCGCCGCACGCATGGTCGGCCATTCGTCGGTGACGAAATCCTGGACGTAGGGCAGCCCGGCCTGGCTCCTGAGCGCGCCGAGCGCCGCCACCGCTTCGAGCGCGACGTTCGGGTTCGGTTTGTCGGCCGCGAGGAGCGCGACAATCGGCGGCGCCGCGTCGGGGACGCCCATGTCCTTGAGCGCCATGACGAGCGACGCGGCCAGCGCTGCGTCCCCCTTCGACTGCCCGAGCATGCTGCCGAGCAGGGGGATCGAGTTCGTGTCCTTCAGCGCCCCGAGACCGCGCACCGCGAAGGCGCGCGTATAGCGGCCGGGTGTCGCAGCGAGCTGCCGCAGCAGCGGAATGGCGCGCGGATCGTTGATGCGGCGAAGCGCATAGGCGAACGGCCACCAGCCCTGCACGCGCCCGCCCCCGTCTTGAACCGCCGCGACCAGCGGTTCGAATCCTTTCTGCCGCACGAGCGCGAAGACCCCGAGGCGAACGGCGTCGGCCTCGGGCGACACGCCAAACTTCTCCTCGTCGGGCGCGAGGTTGGCGATGGCGCCGCTCTTGACGTAGGCGCCGACCATCTCTCCGACCGCGGCGGCCGAACCGGTGTCGCCGATCAGCCCCAGCGCTTCGGCGGCGCGGCCGCGGACGCGAGGGTCGGCGTCCTGCAGCGCCGTCGTCAGCTGCGGTACCGAGGCGGTGTCGTGCAGCAGTCCGAGCGAGAACGCCGCCATCTGCCGCACCTCGGCGTTCGGATCCGCGAGCAGCACGCGCACCGCCGGCGCTCCCTCCGGCAGCCCGACCCGGCCGATCGCCAGCGCGGCGCGCCGGCGGATGCGGGCTTCGGCATCACCCGCAAGCGTCGTCAGATCCGCGACGGGAGGGGGCGGGGGCGGAGGGGCGGTGACCGGCGGCTTCCTCTTCTTGTTGTCGGGCGACGCGGCCTCGACCCGCGCGGCGGGCGGCGGTGGCGCCGGATCGCGCAGGATGCGCCGATCCTCCAGCCGCAGGATCCAGCTCATTTTCTGGTCCACCGCCACCGGCACAGTCGGGGCCGTGTGCGGCGTCGGCGGCGCCGCGCTTCCGCATCCGGTGACGAGCAACAGGCTGACAACGAAGGGCCGGTCGAATCGCATGACTGCGCCAGTCTAACAGCCGCCCGGAGGTTGCCGGCTGGAGGGTGGGATCCCCGAAAGGCTCCAGGGCCCAATCCCCAACCCCGTCCTCGTCCTCGTCCTCGTCCTCAATCCGTCAGACGCGCACCTCGCAGGAGTCGATCGCCGCGGCGTTGACACGATCCCAATCGATCGCCACACCGATGCCGGCGGCCGTGGGTACGTCGATCGTCCCCAACGGTGTGACCTCGATCGGAGGATCGATCAGGTCGGGCACGAAGTAACGCCGGCTGGCAGCGATGTCGCCGGGAATGGAGAAGTTCGGGAGCGACGCGAGGTGGATGTTGTGCGCGCGGCCGATGCCGCTCTCGAGCATCCCGCCATGCCAGACCGGAACGGCGCGGGCGGCGCACAGGTCGTGCAGCCGGATCGACGGGCCGTGGCCGCCGACGCGTCCCGGCTTGATGTTGATGATGCGGCAGGCACCGAGCTCGATCGCATCCGCGGCGTCACGCGCGGAATGGATCGATTCGTCGAGACAGACCGGCGTCGCCAGCGAGCGCTGCAGGACGGCATGGTCGCGAATGTCGTCGTAGGCGAGCGGCTGCTCGATCATCATCAGGCCGTGGCGATCGAGGCCGGCCAGGCGATCGCGATCGTCCAGCGTATAGGCGGCGTTGGCGTCGACCATCAGCGGGATCGCACCGAAGCGGGCGCGCACGCGCTCCACCACGTCCAGATCCCATCCCGGCTTGATCTTGATCTTGATCCGCTGGTAGCCGGCCGCGCGCTCCGCCTCGATCCTGTCGAGCAACTGCTCGACCGAGTCCTGGATCCCGATCGAGACCCCGGACGCGATGGCGCGCCGTGTGCCGCCGAGCAGGTGTGACAGCGGCACCTCCTGCTGCCGGGCCGCGAGATCCCACGCGGCCATTTCGACGGCGGCCTTCGCCATGTTGTGGCCACGCACGCGCGCGAACGCTGCGTGGATCGCGCCGGGCCCTTCGAACGCACGGCCGAGCACCAGCGGCGCCAGGAAGTCTCTCAGGATGTGCCAGGCGGTCACGTTGGTTTCGGGGCTGTAGTAGGGATCGACGTCCGCCACGCACTCGCCGACGCCGGTCGCGCCATCGCCGCCGGCCGAGACGATGATGAACGAGCGGTCGTAGATGCGTCCGAAACTGGTCTCGAAGAACGCGACGAGGGGAAGCCGCACGAGCCGCAGGTGCAGGCGATCGATGGTGAGGGCCACGGGTCACCACAGATAAGCACAGATCGATCGGGGTACGGCGATGTTTTTCCGGAGCCGTGTCGACGGTGTTTTTCCGTGGTTATACTCGGGCATCGTGCAGGCGTACCGCTACATCGCGATCGAGGGGCCCCCGGGCGTCGGCAAGACCGCGCTCGCCGGCCGGCTCGGCGGTCGACTCGACGCCACACTGGTACTCGACGAGACCGAGAATCCGTTTCTCGCCGACTTCCACGGCGGCCGGCCAGGCGCCGCGTTTCAGGCGCAGCTCTCCTTCACGCTGGCGCGCCACCGCCAGCAGACCGCGCTGCGCCAGAGCGACCTGTTCAGCCAGCTGACGATCAGCGACTACCTGTTCGATCGCGACAAAATCTACGCCTACCTGAATCTCGACGACAACGAGCTGTTCATCTACCAGCGGCTCTACGAACTGCTGTCCCAGGACGCGCCGGCCGCCGATCTCGTCATCTTCCTGCAGGCGCCGACCGACGTGGTCAAGCGACGGCTGCGCGACCGCCACCGCGCCAATCCCGAATCAACGCTGCTCGAAGACGACTACGTCCGCGAGCTGAACGAGGCGTACAACCATTTTTTCTTCCACTACGCGGCCACGCCGCTGCTGGTCGTCGAGACCTCGCAGTTCGATCTCACCTGGGGCGACGAGGCGCTGGAGGACCTGCTGAAACAGCTCAACGGGATGGGCCGCGGGACGCGCTACTACGTACCCCGGACGAAGTAGCCTCCTCCGTTCCGCCCGCCCCGTCCCCTGTCCCCCGTCGTCCCTCTGATAAGCTCAACACGATGGTGTGGTTCAAGAAGGTCCGCAAGCCCATCGAGCCGCAGGCCGGGAAGGAGAGCCGGGTTCCCGAGGGCCTGTGGGTCAAGTGCCCCTCGTGCGGCGAAATCATCTATAACAAGGACCTCGCCTCGACCTTTCACGTCTGCCCGAAGTGTGCGCATCATTTCCGTCTCGGCGCGATCGACCGGCTGCGGCTGCTGCTGGACGGCGATTTCGTCGAGTACGACCGCGATCTTCGCTCGACCGATCCGCTCGGATTCGTCGACACCAAGCCATACCGGACGCGGCTCGCCGCCACCATCGCCGCCACCGGCATGCGCGACGCGGTGATCTGCGCCACCGGACGGATCGACGGCATCGAGACGTCGGTGGCGGCGATGGAATACACGTTCATCGGCGGGAGCATGGGGGTGGTGGTCGGCGAGAAGATCACCCGCTCCATCGAGCGCGCGATCGCGCGCGAGCTGCCGGTCGTGATCGTCGCCTCGTCGGGCGGCGCGCGGATGATGGAAGGCGCGCTGTCGCTGATGCAGATGGCGAAGATCAGCGGCGCCCTGGCGCGCCTCGATCGCGCGCGCCTGCCGTATATCTCGGTACTGACCGATCCGACGACCGGCGGCGTCACCGCCAGCTTTGCGATGCTCGGCGACGTCAACATCGCCGAACCCAAGGCGCTCATCGGCTTCGCCGGCCCTCGCGTCATCGAGCAGACGATCCGCCAGAAGCTGCCCGAGGGCTTCCAGCGCAGCGAATTCCTGCTCGAGCACGGGATGCTCGACATGGTGGTCGACCGGCGCGAGCTGAAGGCGGCGATCGCGCGGGTGCTCCGCTTCGCGCTCCGCGCGCGCCAGGCCGGACCTGTGCCGGCCGTCAGCGAGCCGTGAGCGGGCCCGCCACCGGATTTCTGTTCAGCCTCGAGCGCTTCGGAATGAAGTTCGGCCTGGCCAACATGGCCACGCTGTGCGAGACGCTCGGCCACCCCGAGCGGGCGTTTCCCTCCATCCACGTCGCCGGCACCAACGGCAAGGGATCGGTGGCGGCGATGGTCGATACCGCGCTCGGCGCCGCCGGATGGCGGACTGGCCGCTACACCTCGCCCCACCTGACCCGGCTCGAAGAGCGCTTCGTCATCGATGGCAGGGAGGTGACGCCCGAGGTACTGGAGCGCGCCGCGGCGCGGGTCCGCACCGTAGTCGAACGACTGGTCGCGTCGGGTGGGCTCGAAACGTGGCCGACGTTCTTCGAGTGCACGACGGCGGTGGCGTTCGACCTCTTCCGCGAGGCGCGCGTCGACGCCGCGGTCATCGAGGCGGGACTCGGCGGACGGCTCGACGCGACCAACGTCCTGTCGCCGATGGCCACGGCGATCGTGTCGATCGACTTCGATCATCAGGCGCAGCTTGGCGAGACGCTGGCGGCGATCGCCTTCGAAAAGGCCGGCATCATCAAGGCGGGCGTCCCGATCGTGGCCGGAGCGCTCCCTGCCGAGGCCATGGCGGTGATCGCGCGCACCGCCGTCGAGCGCGGCGCGCCCTTGACGTGCGCCGGCGACGATCTGGCGCTCGCCGCTGAGGTGGCCTCCCTGCCGCTGGCGCTTGCCGGGGCGCACCAGCGCGCCAACGCCGCGGTGGCACTGCGGCTTCTCGAGGTCGTCGACGCCGACGCGCGCCACCCGATCCGTGTCGGCGCCGCGGCGCGGCGGGCCGGCCTGACGACGGCGTCGTGGCCGGGGCGTCTGGAAGCGCTCGCCTGGCGCGGACGGGCGATCCTGCTCGACGCGGCCCACAATCCGGCCGGCGCGGCGGCGCTGGCGTCCTATCTGGCGACGGTCGCGCCGGAGGGTGTGACCTTGGTGTTCGGAGCGATGCAGGACAAGGCGATCGACGCGATGCTCGGCGCGCTCGCGCCGCGGGTGCGACGGCTGATCGGCACGACCGCGCCGACGCCGCGCGCCGCGCGCGCCGACGTGCTCGTCGCGGCCGCACGCCGCGCCGGCCTCGACGCCGAGGCGGTCGACGATCCGATGGCGGCGCTGGCGCGCGCCCTCGACGCCGCGGATCCCGTCGTGGTGGCTGGATCGATCTTCCTGATCGGCGCGATCCGGGGACAGCTGGCGCCGTGATATTCTTCGCTCGTTCTCACCGTTCGATGCCTCGGACCATCCTGTTGTGCCTGGCCGCCCTGGCGACCGCCGTCCTGCCGGTCCGCGCACAGGGCGCGGCGCAGATGGGCGGCTGCGGCGTCAAGTGGCAGGTCATCAGTGCGCAGCTCAATAACGTCAACGAAACGCACACCATCCTGATCAAGGACGTGCAGATCGACTGCAACGACGTGCAGCTGTTCGCCGATCAGGCGGAGCTGTTCAGCGACGTCGATCGCATGCGCGCCTCCGGCAACGTCGTCTTCGTCTCGCCGGGCAACCGGATCTCCGCTGAGCGGATGGAGTTCAACACCCGGACCAAGACCGGGACCTTCTACAATGCGACCGGTACGTCGAACATCGAGAACCGCGGGATCGAGCGCAGCATGTTCGGCACGCAGGAGCCCGACGCCTATTTCTGGGGCGACGTGCTGGAGAAGCTCGGGCCGCGGACCTATCGCATCACGCGCGGCGGGTTCACCACCTGCACGCAGCCGACGCCGCGCTGGGAATTCGTGGCCGGCTCGGCGACCCTGACGCTCGAGAAGCGCGCGGTGATGACCAACGTGATCCTCAAGGTGAAGGACGTCCCGGTGTTCTACCTGCCGGCGATGTACTACCCGATCAACAAGGAGGATCGGGAGACCGGGTTCCTGATCCCGATCTACGGCGCGTCGACGTTGAAGGGGCAGATGCTGAAGAACGCCTTCTTCTGGGCGATCGACCGCAGCCACGACGCGACGTTCTACGGCGACTACTTCTCCAAGACCGGCTACGGTTACGGCGCCGAGTACCGCTACGTGCAGTCGCCGACCTCCTCGGGGAACGTGCAGACCTACGTGATGCGCGAGCACGACGCCGAGTACGAGCAGCCGGACGGCACCACCAAAACGCAGACCGGGATCGACAGCTACCAGATCAACGGCCGCATGCAGCAGGCGATCGGTACGCACCTGCGGCTGACCGGCAGCGCAGACTATTTCTCGAGCCTGCAGGCCCAGCAGCGGAACAACCAGAACCTCTACGCGGCGACCCAGCGGACGCGCAGCTTCGGGGTCAACGCGGTCGGCAACTGGGGCGCCAACACGATCAGCGGCACCGTCGAGCGCAACGAGATCTTCTCGGGAGACGGCACCGACAACTCGAACGTGACCGGCTCGCTGCCGCGCATCACCTACAGCCACGGCGAGCAGAAGATCGGCGACCTGCCGATCTACTTCGGCGCGACCAGCGAATACGTGACGCTCATCCGCACCGACCGCTACAACGGCGCGGTCGCCGACCGCGGCCTGACCCGCGTCGACCTGTTTCCGACCGTGCGCTTCCCTTTCACCAGGTGGGCGTTCCTGACGTTCAACACCAGCGCCGGGTTCCGCGAAACGTGGTGGAGCGACAGCCAGACGGCCCCCCCCGACAACGTGCGTGTGCCCGATCCGATCGAGCGCCATTACTTCACGGTGTCGTCGACGATCACCGGGCCGGTGTTCCAGCGCATCTTCAACACGCCCAACCGCAACTACGCGCAGAAGTGGAAGCATGTCCTCGAGCCGGTGTTCCGGGTGACGCGGGTCTCGGCGATCCCGGTCTACAACCAGATCATCCAGCTCGAAGGGACCGACTACGTCGTCGGCAGCGTCACCAGCTTCCAGTACGGGCTCAACAACCGCCTCTACGCGAAGAAGCAGAGCGCGCGCGAAGTCCTCAACGTGGCGATCACCCAGAGCTATTACACCGACGCCAACGCCGCCGCGGTCGACCGTGAATACCAGAGCAGCAGCTACACCACGACGCTGAAGCCGAGTCATCTCTCGCCGATCGCCTTCCAGACCCACTTCAGCCCGAGCCCAGTGACCGACGCGACGTTCCGTACCGAGTACGACACCCAGTTCCACGCGCTGCGGACGCTGGCCGCCAACGGCGGCCTCAACGAAGGCTGGGTATCGACCCAGGTCGGCTGGAGCCAGACGCGCTATATTCCCGGCTACAACACGATCGACTCGGCCTCGCACTTCCTCAACGACGCGATCAGCGTGCGCCGTCCCGGCGGCGTGTTCGGCGGCACCTACGTCTTCAACTACGATCTCAAGAATGACGCCTTCGTCAACCAGCGGCTGATCGCCACCTACAATTCACAGTGCTGCGGCATCGCCGTCGAGTACCAGAAGTTCAACTACGGCGCGGCGGTCAGCACGGTGGGCGTGGCGCAGGACCGGCGTTTCAACATTTCGTTCACGCTCGCGGGCATCGGCACGTTCTCCGACATCCTTGGCGCCTTCGGCGGCCAGCAGGGCATGCGATGAAGGGACTGATTCTGAGCGGCGGCAAGGGTACCCGCCTGCGTCCGCTCACTTATACCAGCGCCAAGCAGCTAGTGCCGGTCGCCAACAAGCCGGTCTTGTTCTACGGCATCGAGGCGCTCGCCGCCGCCGGCATCACCGACATCGCGATCGTCGTCGGCGACACGCGCGCCGAGATCCGGAACGCGGTCGGCGACGGGTCGCGCTGGGGCGTGCGCGTCACCTACATCGAGCAGGACGCGCCGCGCGGGCTCGCGCACGCGGTGCTGATCAGCGAGTCGTTCATGGCGGGCGAACCGTTCGTGATGTATCTCGGCGACAACCTGCTCAACCGCGGCATCACCGGCTTCGTCGAGGAGTTCGTGCGCGAGGCGCCGGCGGCGCAGATCCTGCTGACCCGGGTGCCCGATCCCCAGATGTTCGGCGTCGCCGAGCTTGAGGACGGCCGCGTCGTCCGGTTGGTCGAGAAGCCGAAGGAGCCGAAGAGCGACCTCGCGCTGGTCGGCGTGTACATGTTCTCGCCGGCGGTGTTCGACTCGGTCAAGCGGATCCGTCCGAGTTTTCGCAACGAGCTGGAGATCACCGACGCCATCCAGGACCTGATCGATCGCGGCCTGTCGGTGCGGCCGCACCTCGTCGACGGCTGGTGGAAGGATACCGGCAAGCTCGAGGACATGCTCGAGGCGAACCGGCTGATCCTGGACACGCTGACCCGCCGCGTCGAGGGCAGCGTCGACGCCGAATCGCGCGTCGAGGGCAAGGTGGTCATCGAGGCGGGCGCCGTCATCGAACGTTCGGTCATCCGTGGACCGGTGGTGATCGGCGCCGGCGCGCGCATCGTCCACGCCTACGTCGGCCCGTTCACGTCGATTGGCCCGGCCTGCGAGATCCGCGACTCGGAAATCGAGCACAGCATCGTGCTCGAAGGGAGCGTCATCTCCGATCTCGCCAACCGCATCGAGGACAGCCTGATCGGCCGCAACGTCAAGATCATCCGCATACCGGTGAAGCCGACCGCCTACCGGTTCATGCTCGGCGACAACTCCGAGGTCGGCATCCGCTGGTAAGGAAGCCCCATGCTCAAGGTCCTGGTCACCGGCGGCGCCGGATTCATCGGCTCGAACTTCGTCCGCTACGCCCTTCGCACCCACGCCGACTGGGCAGTCACGACGCTCGACAAGCTGACCTACGCCGGACGGCTCGAGAACCTCGAGAGCGTCGGCCACGACCCGCGGCACCGGTTCGTCAAGGGTGACATCGCCGATCCACAGGTGGCGGGCCCGCTGGTCGCCGACGCAGACGTGGTCATCAATTTCGCGGCCGAGACGCACGTCGACCGTTCGATCATGTACGCCGGCGACTTCATCGCCACCGATGTCTACGGCACTTTCGTGCTGCTCGAGGCGGCGCGCCAGCATCCGCGCCTGCAGCGGTTCATCCAGATCTCGACCGACGAGGTCTATGGCTCGGTCGCCGCCGGATCGAGCACCGAGACCGACGAGTTGAAGCCGCGCAATCCGTATGCGGCGAGCAAGGCGGGTGCCGATCGCCTGGCCTACAGCTACTGGGCGACCTACAACGTGCCGGTAATCGTCACGCGCGCCTCGAACAACTACGGTCCCAACCAGTTCCCCGAGAAGGTGATCCCGCTGTTCATCACCAATCTCATCGACGATCTGCCGGTGCCTCTCTACGGCGACGGCCAGAACGAGCGCGACTGGCTCCACGTCGACGATCACTGCCGCGCCATCGACCTGCTGATCGACCGCGGCGCATCCGGCGAGGTCTACAACATCGGCGGCGGCAACCAGGTGAAGAACGTCGAACTGACGCACCGGCTGCTCGAACTCGCGGGCAAACCGCCTTCCTTGATCAAGAACGTCGCCGACCGGGCCGGCCACGATCGCCGGTATTCGCTGAGCGCCGCCAAGCTGCACGCCCTCGGCTGGGAGCCGCGCGAGGATTTCGCCGCGGGGCTCGCCGCCACCGTGCAGTGGTACCACGACAACGAGGCGTGGTGGCGGCCGATCAAGGATCAGGACCCGGCATTCCAGCGGTACTATCAGGCGCAGTACGGCAACCGCTGACCGCAGGTCCGACGTGCACGGCGCTGCGCTGATCACGGGAGCGACGGGGTTCGCGGGCGGCCACCTGGTGGA
Organism: Vicinamibacterales bacterium; assembly: GCA_036496585.1. Taxonomy (NCBI): domain Bacteria; kingdom Pseudomonadati; phylum Acidobacteriota; class Vicinamibacteria; order Vicinamibacterales; species Vicinamibacterales bacterium. Next base: position 57,106 of record DASXLB010000007.1, on the reverse strand, counting down.
CCTGCTCGTTGGCTCGGGCGTCGAGGTCTGGGGGCTCGCCCACCGCGGCGGCGCCCCGCCGCGGCCGCGCGACGGCCTTCGCTGGGCGACCGTCGACGTGCTCGATCGGACCGCCGTCCGCGACGTGCTCGAGCAGGCCCGACCGGCGGCGATCTACCACTGTGCCGGACATGCCGACGTCCACGAGGCGTGGAAGGCGCCGGCGCGCGCGCTGCGGCTGAACGTGCTCGGCACCCACACGCTGCTCGAGGCGTGCCGCGAGGTGCAGCTCACCTGCCGAGTCGTGGTCACCGGGTCGGCGATGATCTATGCGCAGCGCACGGCACCGATTGCCGAGGACGATCCGATCGCCCCGAACCACCCCTACGGCGTGAGCAAGCTGGCGCAGGAGATGACGGCGGCCGCGTCGGGTCTGCCGGTGCTGCTGGCGCGGCCGTTCAACCACGCCGGGCCTCGGCAGTCGCCGGCCTACGTGAGTTCCGCCTTCGCGCAGCAGATCGCCCGCATCGAGGCCGGGCTCGCCCCGCCGGTGCTCCGCGTTGGCAACCTCGACGCGCAGCGCGACATCACCGACGTGCGCGACACGGTGCGCGCCTATCGGGCGCTGATCGACTCGGGCACGCCGCTCCGCCCCTACAACGTCTGCAGCGGGCGCGGCTACCGGATGCGTGACCTGCTCGACGCGCTGCTGTCGCACGCGCGCGTGCGCGTCAGCGTCGAGGTCGACCCCGAGCGGCTTCGCCCGAGCGACAATCCGGTCGTCGTCGGCAACCATGCGCGGCTGAGCGCCGACACCGGCTGGCAGCCGCGCATCCCGATCGAGCGCACGCTCGCGGATCTGCTCGAGTACTGGCGGTCCGTGACGCCGGCGGCATGAACCGCGCCCCGCATTCCGAGTCGGCCCGTCAGATCGTCCACATCTCGATGGGTGCGTTCGCGCTGCTGCTGCGCTGGACGGCGTGGTGGCAGGCGATGGCGCTTGCCGGCGGCGCGCTCCTGTTCAACGTCTTCGTGCTGCCGCACGTCGCCGGCCGGCTGTACCGTCCCGGCGATCGGGGGGCGGGGCTGCACGGCATCGTCTACTACCCGATTTCGGTTCTGGCGCTGCTGCTGCTCTTTCCACACCGCCTCGACAGCGTCGCTGCGGCGTGGGGCATTCTCGCCGCGGGCGATGGCGCGGCCACGCTGGCGGGCCGCGCCATCGGCGGCGCCCGCTGGCCATGGAATCGCGACAAGACCGTCGCCGGCTCGGTGGCGTTCTTCGTTGCCGGCACCGCGATGGGCGTCGGGCTTGCGCTGTGGTGCCGGCCGGTCGCGACGGTGCCGATGGCGTTCGCGGCCTTCGCCGTTCCCGTCGCCGCGCTCGCGGCAGCGTTCGTCGAGACGATTCCGATCAAGCTCGACGACAACCTCTCGGTCTCGCTGTCAGCCGGCGGTGTGCTGTGGCTCGGCGCAATGGTCGTGGCTCGCCGTGTCGACTATCACCACGGCGACTTCTTCGAGGACGAGTATGTCGCGGTAGCGCTTCCCAACCTCCGCGTCGCCCTCGCACTCGCCGCCAACGCCCTCGTCGCCGTGGCCGGCTACGCAGGGCGGAGTGTCTCGATCGCCGGCGCGATCTGCGGCGCCATCATCGGCATCGCCATCTTCGTGTCGCTCGGCTGGCAGGGCTGGCTGCTGCTGCTGCTGACGTTCGTCGCGGCGTCGGTCGCGTCGCGCCTGGGCCTTGCCCGCAAGCAGCGGCTCGGGATCGACGAGGACCGCGGTGGACGCCGCGGTCCTGGCAATGCCATCGCCAACACCGGCGCCGCCGCGATCGCGGCGCTCCTCGCCGGGCTCGACGTCCATCCCGAGGCCGCGCGCCTGGCATTCGTCGCGGCGCTCGCGACCGCCGGCAGCGACACCATCGCCAGCGAGATCGGCAAGGCATACGGACGCCGCACGTTCTCGATCAGGTCGTTCTCGCGGGTCGTGCCCGGCACCTCCGGCGCGATGTCGCTCGAAGGAACCGCCGCCGGCGTACTCGGCGCGCTCGGACTGGGTGCAGCCGCTGCCGCGATTGGCCTCATTCCGCTGTCCGAGCTTGCCGCAGTCGTAGTCGGCGCCAGCGTTGGCGCGCTCGTCGAGAGCTGGCTGGGCGCGACGCTCGAAGAGCCGGGTATCCTGAACAACGACGTGCTCAATTTCATCAACTCGACTGTCGGCATCGCCGTGACGCTCGCCGTGTCGCAAGGGCTGCGTTGACGCCTCGAGCGAGCGCCGCGAGCGAGCGTGCGGCGGGGCCCGGGGGGTCGAAGCCGGCCCGGATACTCCTGGAGCTCTCGCGCCCCTTCACGCTCGTCGCGCCCGCGCTCGGTTTCGCGTCCGGTGCCGCCACCGCGTACGGCGCGGCGCCGCGCGAACAGTGGACGGCCGCGATCCTGCTCTATCCGATCGTCGGCGTGATGATGGCGGCCGTGCTCAACGCGGCGTCGAACGCGCTCAACCAGATCTACGATCTCGAGATCGACCGCGTCAACAAGCCGAAACGGCCGCTGACGTCGGGCCGGCTGTCGTTGCGGGGCGCGTGGATCTTCACCTGGGTCACCTACGCGGTCGCGCTGACGCTCGCCTGGTTCGTCGAGCCGGGCGGGCGGCACGAGTGCTTCTGGATCGTCGTCGTCGCGACGATCGGCACGTTCGTCTATTCGGTGCCGCCGCTCCGCACCAAGCGGCACGGGCTCTGGGCCAACCTGACCATCGCGATCCCGCGCGGCCTGCTGCTGAAGGTGGCGGGCTGGTCGTCGGTAAAATCGATCGCCGGTCTCGAGCCCTGGTACATCGGGGCGATCTTCGGCCTGTTCCTGCTCGGCGCCTCGACGACGAAGGACTTCGCCGACATGGAGGGAGACGCGCGCGGCGGCTGCCGCACACTGCCGATCATCTACGGTGTGAAGCGCGCCGCCTGGATGATCTCGCCGTCGTTCGTCGTCCCGTTCGTGCTGATCGCGGTCGGCGCGTGGACCGGCGTGCTGACCGGAAACGCCGTGCTGCTGCAGTGGCTCGCCCTGGTCATGACGTCGTACGGCATCTACGTCTGCTACCTGATGCTGCGCCGCCCCGAGGACCTCGCGGTCGAAGAGAACCACGTCTCGTGGGCGCACATGTACCGCATGATGTTCGTCGCCCAAATCGGTTTCGCGGTTGCATATTTGTTATGAGCGGAAGATCGCTTTTTACTCTCGGCGGCGGGCCCGGTCTAAGTGTAGGAGCGCCCATGACCGGAGGATGTGATCAATGAACAAGAGTATTGTCGCCGTCGTTTCACTCGGGCTCGCGCTGGCGAGCGCCCCCGCATTCGCGCAGAACGTGCACAAGCGCGAGGCCAATCAGCAGCACCGGATCGCCGAGGGCATCGAAAACGGAAGTCTGACGCCGAAGGAAACCGCCCGGCTGGAGCGGCAGGAAGCGCGGATCAAACAGCTGCAGTCGAAGGACCGGCAGAGCGGCGGCGGGCTGGACCCGACTGAGCGCAAGCAGCTCAACCATCTGCTGAACACCGAGAGCCACCGCATCTACGCGCAGAAGCACGACGGGCAGGGCAAGTAACACCGCCGCGTGCGGGGGAAGTGAGCCGGGGCGTGTGCCCCGGCCACCGTGTTACCATGGCGATGGTTTCGCTAAATTTTCGCCATGCTCTTCGACCTTGCTCCCCGCCCTCCGACCAGCAGGATGATCGCCCTGCAGGTCCGCGATCACGGAGCCGATTCGCTCGACGAGGCGCAGCGGCGCGCCGACGAGGCGCGCTACCAGGAGATTACCTGCCGGTCGGCGCTGAATCCCGTGAAAGGGATGCCGTTCAAGTGGACGCTCAATCCCTATCGCGGCTGTACTCACGGCTGTCACTACTGCTTCGCGCGCCGCTACCAGACGCAGTTCGCCCTCGGCCCTGGGGACGAGTTCTCCTCGCTGATCTTCGTCAAGACGAACTTCCCAGACGTGCTGCAGCGTGAGCTCGATCATCCTTCGTGGACGCGCGAGCAGGTCGCGCTCGGCACCGCGACCGATCCCTATCAACCGATCGAAGGGCACTACAAACTGACCCGCCGCTCGATCGAGGCGCTGATCGCCGGCCGCACGCCGGTTGGCATCGTCACCAAGGGCCCGATGATTGTGCGCGACAAGGAGCTGCTGGCTGAGTTGTCGCGGGTCGCGGGCTGCACGGTGTGCGTCAGCGTGCCGACCGTCGACGAGGATGCCTGGCGAGCTCTCGAGCCCGGCACGGCGCATCCGCTGCAGCGCCTACGCGCCGTCAAGATCCTGCGCGAAGCGGGCGTCCGCGCCGGCGTCCTGATGATGCCGGTCGTACCGGGGTTCACGACACAGCCGGCCAAGCTCGACGCGACGATCAAAGCGATCGCCGATCACGACGCCGCGTTCCTCGGCGCCAACGTGATGTATCTCAAGGGCGGGACCAAGGATCACTTCATGGGCTTTCTCGCCGGCGCGTTCCCGAAGATGGTCAAGAGCTACAACCGGCTCTACGTCGGCGCCTACGCCGCGCCAGCCTACGTCAAGGAGGTTCGCGGCATCATCGAGATGTTCAAGGCGCGTCACGGGATGACGGACAAGCACCGTGAGTTCGACGACGCCGAGCCGGAGGAGGCGATAACGCCTGCCGCGCAGCCGCAGCAGGCGTCGTTGCGGTTCTAGTCTCATCCGAGCGGCGTCGTCCCTCGGACTCCGCGCTCACTCACAATCGCTGCCGCATGCGTGAGTGGGCGGCCTACGGGCGCGGTGCCGCGTTCTTCACGTACTTGTCGAACCAGGTCAGGCGCTCCCACAGCACGTGCAGCAGCGTCTCACGCGCGACGTAGCCGTGGGCCTCGTAGGGCAGCGTGACGTAGCGCACGGTGGCGCCGTGGCCCTTCAGCGCCATGTAGAGGCGCTCGGACTGGATCGGGAACGTGCCGGAGTTGTCGTCCATCTCGCCGTGCATCAGCAGGATCGGATCCTTGATGCGATCGGCGTGGAAGAACGGCGACATCCGGCCGTAGATGTCCGGCACTTCCCAGAACGTGCGGCGCTCGCTCTGGAATCCGAACGGCGTCAGCGTCCGGTTGTAAGCGCCGCTCTCGGCGAAGCCGGCGCGGAACAGCCGTGAGTTCGCGAGCAGGTTGGCCGTCATGAAGCCGCCGTAGCTGTGGCCGCCGACGCCGATGTGATCGCGGTCGGTGACCCCCATCGACACGACCTGCTCGACGGCCGCCTCGGCACTGGCGACGAGCTGCTCGACATAGTGATCGTTCGCCGTCTCGCCAGGCCCGATGATCGGCATCGTCGGGTTGTCGAAGATCGCGTAGCCCGACAGCAGCAGGAACATGTGCGAGTAGCCACTGATCGTCGTGAAGCGGTTGGGCGAGCCGGTCACCTGGCTGGCCGAGTCGGCGTCGCCGAACTCGCGCGGATACGCCCACATGATGAGCGGCAGCTTCGTGCCCTTCTGATAGTCCGGTGGCAGGTACAGCGTGCCCGACAGCGTCACGCCGTCCTTGCGTTTGTAGGTGACGTACTGGCTCGTGACTCCGCGGATTTGCGGCTGCGGATCCTTGAACGCCGTCACGGCGCGCTTCGTCGTCGTGTCGCGGTTGCGCGCGTAGTAGTTCGGCGGATCTGCCGGCGTCTCGTAGCGGACCAGGAACCGGTTCATGTCGTCGCTGAGCGGCGCGACGAACGTCTCGAGCGCGTCGCTGCCCGATCGGAAGATGCGTTCGGTGGCCAGCGTCTTCAGGTTCAGCCGGTCGACGAACGGCCGGTCGCCGCCGGGCGATGCGCCCTCACCGGCAAGATAGATGAAGTCGCCGTTCTGGATCAGCGGCGCGGCGGCGCCGCCGCCGCGGCCGCCGCCTCCGGACGGGCCGTGCGCGATCGGCGTCCCCGGATTGTCGTACGCCGCCTCCTGTTTCCGATCCCACACCTTGCGCGGCTGGGCGCCAGACTCGAGCAGCCAGGTGCGGGTGTGGCGCGAGGCGCGATCGTTTTCGGTCAGCAGCGCGGTACCCTTGTCCGTGAACGACATGCCGCCGAAGCGCCACTCGGTCTTCGCGAACTCTCGCGGCTGCGCCGTGAACGGCGCGTCGAGCGCCATCACCTTGTCGCGGAAGGGTACCTGGTTCTTCAGGTCGCCGCCGTCGAGCGCCTCGATCCAGACGATCGTCGCGGGCTCGTCGGCCCGCCATTGATGGCTGCGCGGACCCGGTTCGACGCCGGTCAGCGGCGTCCCCTCACGGCTCGGCAGGTCGGCAAGCTTGGTGACCGCGCCACCGCGGCGCGCCACGATCTCGACGTCCTGGGGAAAGCCGTTGATCGGGATGAGATGCGAGTACGGCCGCTTGATGGCGGTGGCGAGCACGTAATCGCCGCCCGGCGACGGCGTGACGTTCGCGTAGATGGCCGGCCTGCCGAACGGGCTCTGCGCGCCGGTCGTGGTGTTGATCGCGACCAGCTGGCTGGTGAAGTAGTACTCGAACAACGCGTCGTCGAACGGCGTGTGGAGCAGGTCCTCGTAGGTCGCGGCCGGCGCCGCTTTGCCGGACGTCTCCTGCACGTTGGGACCCGCGGGCACCTCGGGTTCCGTCGGAGCGGGGCCGCGATCGGCCGCCACCAGCTCGCAGACGAGCGTCACGTTGTCGTGCAGCCAGTCGCAGGGGTCGCCGGCGGTGGCGTTGGCGCGCGCGCTCCCGCTGACCAGTCTTGACGCGCCGGTCGCCGCATCCGCCGCCCACACTTCAATTGCCGCGTTTTTCGTGTTGAGGAACGACAGGTGCGATCCGTCGGGCGAGAACCTCACGTTCGAGACGCGCGGCTCCGGCGGCAGCGTCACCTTGACGTCGGCGCCCGTCGCGATCGTCTTGAGGGTGATCGCGTAAACGCTCCCGCCGAGCCGCGGCCCGTTCGTCCGGGGACTGATCCGGACGCCGGCGAGGCGATACATCGGTTGCGCCAGCTCCGCGATCGACGGGTGTTGCCGCGCCGAGATCAGCGCGATCGTCTGATGGTTCGGGCTGACGATCGTCTGCGGCAGCGGCTCGGCGTCGAAGGCGTCGACAATGTTCTTCGGCGGCTGCATGTAGTGCAGGGGCTCGGCGCGGGACGGGCCCTGGGCGACGAGAACCGGCGCGAGAAGTGCCGCGAGCAAGGCGGCAACGCGCAGCGAACGGCCGATCGGCATGGGAGGCTCCTTCTGCAGGAGCCGATTCTACCGCTAGGCCGTCGCCGCCAGCGCAGGATACTGGCCGTGTGCGTCGTTGACGTGGATCTCGACCTGCCCGTCGGCGGCATCGGCGACGAACGACGCGCCTTCCGCCCAGCGCTGGCTGATCGGCACCTTGATCTTCGACTCGATGACGCGCTTCAGGAAGCGCGCGCCGTAAGCCAGGCTGTAGCCGTCGGTGACGATCTGTTCGAGCGCCGCCGGCGTCACCGACAGCGTCCGGCCGCTGCGATTGAGCGACTGCTCGATCTTCTCGATCTGCTGCAGCGCGATCTGCCGCACTTCGTCCTTCGACAGCGGCGAGAAGATCACCACCTCGTCGATGCGGTTTCTGAACTCAGGCGAGAAGCGGCGTTCCAGCTCGCGCTGGATGTCTCCCTCGATCTGCTCGACGCCGACCTGCGTCTTGTGGAACCCGAGCGGACTGGTCAGCTTGCGGAAGTGCTCGCAGCCGATGTTCGACGTCATGATGACGATCGCGTCGGAGAGGTAGACGCGCTTGCCGCGGCCGTCGGTGACCCACCCTTCGTCGAAGGCCTGCAGGAACAGGTTCAGCATGCTCGGGCTGGCCTTCTCGACCTCGTCGAGCAGGATCACCGAGTAGGGGTTGTCCTTCAGCTGGTTGGTCAGGACGCCGCCGCGTTCGCTGCCGACGATGCCGCGCGGCATGCCGATCATCTTGTCGACCGCGACCGCGCCGTCCTGATACTCGGACATGTCGACACGGATCATCTTCTTCTCGTCGCCGAACAGGAACTGCCCGACCGACTTGGCCAGTTCGGTCTTGCCGACGCCGGTCGGGCCGAGGAACAGCAGCACGCCGTCGGGCCGGTCGAATCCGTCCTTGAGCGGACCCTTGTTCAGCACCAGCCGCCGCGCCACCGCGTCGATCGCCTTGCGCTGTCCGACCACCCGCTGGCCGAGCTTGTCTTCGATGCCGCGGAAGCGATCCGTCACCTCGCGGAAGACCATGTCTTCCGGAATCCGCGCGATCTGCGAGATGACGTTGACGACGTCCTCGCCGGTGACCTCCCAGCGGCGATCGATTTCAGCCTTGACGGCGGCGGTGTCGAGCCAGCCGATGACCTTGTCGGGGAGCTGGAGGTGGCGCATATAGCGCGGCGACATCTCGAGCGCCCTCTCGATCGCGCTGTCCTTGATCTGCACCGAGTAGTTGCGCTCGAGGCGCGGCCGCAGGCTATAGAGGATCGTCCGCGTCTCTTCGATGCTCGGCGCCCCGACGTGGACGGCACGGAAGCGTCGTGCCAGCGCCTCGTCCTCCTGGATGAATTCCTTGTACTCGCTCTCGGTGGTGGCGCCGATGATCCGGACTTCGCCGCGGGCCAGCACCGACTTGAAGACGTTGGCCGCGTCTGACGGCGCCCCGAGCGCCGAGCCCGCGCCGATCATCGTGTGCACCTCGTCGATGAACAGGATGAGGTTCGGCCGTTCCTTGATCTCGCGAATCACGTTCTGGATGCGATCTTCGAACATGCCGCGCAGCATCGTCCCGGCCACCATCGTGTTCATCTGCAGGTTGACGATTTGGCAGTCGCGCAGCCGGACCGGAACCGTGTCCGGCTCGAACTCGATCCGCCGCGCCAGGCCCTCGGCAATCGCGGTCTTGCCGACGCCGGGCTCCCCGAGGAGCAGGACGGAGTTGGCGCGCTCCCGGTGGCACAACACCTCGAAGATGCGGTCCATCTCCGCGTCCCGGCCGAACACCGGCGGGACCTTGTCCTGGCGCGCCAGCTGATTCAGGTTGGTGGCGAAGTGCTTGAGGAACGGGGGAAGCTCGAAGCGCTTCTTCAGACGCTCCTCCTGCATCTCGTGGTCGCGCATTCGTGTCGCCAGCCGAGTGACCAGCGTCTCGGGCTCGATCCCGTGCCTGCGGATGATCGACACCGGGATGCCCTGCGTCTCCTCGAAGATGGCCGAGAACAGATCGGTCGCCTCGATGGTGTGACGGCCGCAGCGGCTGGCGTGCAGCAGTGCCAGCTTGAACAGGAGCTTGGTCGACGGGGCGACACGCAGCTCACGGCTGGGAAGGCTCGGCAGAAGCCGAAGGTGCTCTTCGAGGGCCTGCACGATCTCGTGCGGATTCAGCTCGAGATCGCGCATGACTTCGCCGAACATGTCCCATTCCGACTGGGCGAACGCCAGGCAGACGTGCTCGTTGGTGAGCAGGGCATGGTTCCGCCGCCGGGCGTCTTCGAGCGAGCGGTCGACGACGCGCTCGGCTGATTCGGCCAGCTTGCTCTGAGGAATGTCGAAATCGTCCTCTTTCACGTCGTCCTCCCGCGCCAGTCGCTACTGCCCCCCTCCACAGCAATTCGCGATCCGTTTCGGGAAGCGCCGGCGACGCGGTACAAGCCGCGTCGGCTGAGGGAATAGAGAGGAGAGTGGCGGCGGGGTGTCACCCGCGCCTCGCTGGAGCCGGCGACTGTTCAGCCGCCTGCCCACCCACTGTGGAGGACAGTACCTACCGGAGGGTGCCGAGCAGCGCGCGGATGCGCTCCTCAGTCGGCGGGTGGCTGCTGAAGAGCGACGTCAGCCCGGGGCGGGTGAACGGGTTGATGATGAACATGTGGGCGGTGGCCGGGTTGGCATCGAGCGGCACTTGCCGGCTCTTCGCCTCGATCTTCTTCAGGGCCTCGACCAGGCCGTAGGGATTGCCGGCGATCTTGGCGCCGCCCGCGTCCGCCGCGTACTCGCGCGAGCGCGAGATGGCCATCTGGATCAGCATCGCGGCGATCGGCGCCAGGATGATCGTCGCCAGCAGCGCAATCGGATTGCTGCCGCGGTCGCGGTCGCGGCCGCCGTAGCCGCCGAAGATCGCCGCGAAGTGCGCCGCGCGCGCGGCAAACATGATCGTCGCGGCGATCGTCGCCGCCACCGAGCTGATGAGGATGTCGCGGTGCTTGACGTGCGCCAGTTCATGCGCGATCACCCCTTCGAGCTCGTTGTCGTTCAGCACCTGCAGGATGCCGTCGGTCGCGGCGACCGCGGCGTGCTCGGGATTGCGCCCCGTCGCGAAGGCGTTCGGCGACGGATCGGGGATGACGTAGACCTTCGGCATCGGCAGCATCGCCTGACGCGAGAGGCGCTCGACAATCCCGAACAGACGATGCCCCGGGCCGACCTCCTGCGCGCGATACATGCGGAGGACGAGCTTGTCCGAAAACCAGTACGACCCGAAGTTCATCACCACGGCGATGACAAGGCCGATGAGCAGCCCATTGGCACCGCCGAACAGATCTCCGATCGCGAGCAGCACTCCGCTGAGCAATCCGAGCAGCAGCACCGTTTTCAAGCCGTTGGGCATGGTTCTATTCTAGAGGTTTTTTGCCGCGGTGGCGGAGAGTCCGTGTGTTCCGCGCCACGCTCAGACGCCGCAACAGGTTACAGCCCTGCAATCAACGCGGCGACCAGCGCCACCCGCCACGGCAGCGACGGCACGTCGACATGCTCGTGGGCGGCGTGCGCGCCGTCACCCATCGCGCCGAGGCCATCGAGAGTTGGGACGCCGAGCGCCGCGGTAAAGTTCCCGTCGGAGCCGCCACCGGCCGCCCCTTCGCCCAGGTCACGTCCAAGCGCCGCCGCGATGCTCCGCGCGCGCTCGAAGAGCCCGGCGATCGCGGCCGTCCGCTCCATCGGCGGGCGATCGAATCCCCCCGTGATCGTAAGACGCGTCCCCGGCCGCAGCGGTTGCAGCGCGCGCAGGGCCGCTTCGATCCGCTCCGCCGCCGGGCGCGTCGGAGCGCGGACGTCGATGACGGCGCGCGCCTCTGCCGCCACGACGTTCGGGCGTGAGCCGCCCGCGACCGTGCCGACGTTCACGCTGATGCCGTTCGAGAGATCCTGGAGCCGATCGATTGCGGCGATCTGCGCTGCCAGCTCCTGAATCGCGCTCGCGCCCCTGCCGGGATCGAGTCCGGCGTGCGCGGCGATGCCGTGGACCACCAGCTCGAATTCGCCGCATCCCTTGCGCGCCGTCTTCAAGGCGCCGCCAGGCAGCGACGGCTCCAACACCAGCACGGCGCGCGCCCGCTGTGCCTCGACCTCGATCAGCCCGCGCGACGTTCCACTGCCGATTTCCTCGTCGGCAGTCCACACCATCTGCACGGGTGGATGCGGCGTGTTCGTGGCGCGCAGCGCCTGCAGGGCCGCCAGCCCGATAGCGATGCCGGCCTTCATGTCGAAGGCGCCTGGACCGGACAATCTGTCGCGATCGACCTGCAGCGGCATCCGCTCCAGCGTGCCGACCGGCCAGACCGTGTCGAAGTGACCGAGCAGCATCACCGCCGGCCCGTCGCCGCCGAACCGCGCGCGGAGACAGTCGCCGTAGTCCGCGTTCGCCACGACGTCGACCGTGGCGGCCGCGTCGCGCAACATGCCCGCCAGTTCGCGGCCGCAACGATCGACGGCGGCCTTGTCGGTGCTCGGCGACTCGAGCCCGACGAGACGCTCGATCGCCGCGATGGTCGTGCCGACGTGCTGTCGCGCGTAGTCGAGGATGGCCGGCATGGCGGGCGATGACAATTGTAGTGGCAGCGTGCGGCAAGGATGCGGTCCCGGCACCGATCGGGTAGGCTTCCTATGAGGGAGCCACAAATGGGCATGTTCGACGGCATTCTCGGCGGGCTGGTGGGCGCGGGTATGGTTTCGGTCGTCAACGGCGTCCTCGAGCAGCACGGCGGCCTGTCGGGGATCGTGCGCCAGCTCGAGAGCAACGGGTTGGGCAACACCGTTCAGTCGTGGGTGAGCGCGGGGCCGAATCAGCCTGTTTCGCCGGACGATCTGCACCGGGCACTCGGTCCCGATCTCCTGCAGCAGCTCGCCGCAAAATCGGGCCTGTCGGTGCAGGACCTGACGCAGACGCTGTCACAGGTGCTGCCGCAGGTGGTGGACAAGATGACGCCGAACGGCGTCGTCCCCCCGATCCGCTGAAGCGAAGGCCGCCGGGCGGCAAACCCGAGAGGAGGGCGAGGATGCAGCTGCGCGAGCTTTTCATGGCGGACCTCGAACGCGAGCGGCCGATCACACGCAAGGCCGTCGCGGCGGTGCCGGAAGGCAAAGGCGACTGGAAGCCGCATGAGAAATCGATGCCGCTTGGACGCCTGACCGGCCTGGTGGCCATGATGCCGGGATGGCTGACGATGATGATCGGCCAGGACGAGTTCGACGTCGCACCTCCGGCCGGGCAGTCGTCGCCGTTTTCGAAGCCGCTGACCACGCGCGAGGAGTTGCTGAAGGCGGTGGATGCCGGTTTCGACGGCGCCACGCAGGCGCTCCAGTCGACGAGCGACGATCATCTGATGCAGCCGTGGCGTCTGAAGGCGCGGGGTGTCGTCGTCGCCGAGGGGCCGCGGCACGTGATGATGCGCGACGCGCTCATGCACCTGGCGCACCATCGGGGACAGTTGACCGTCTACATCCGCCTCAACGGCGCGGCCGTCCCCGCGCTGTATGGACCGTCGGCCGACGAGCAGACGTTCTGACGATCCGCGCCTCCTCGATCACCACGGGTGTTTCGACAGTGCACGAGGCGCCAAGCTGAACCGGCGCGACTCGCGGCATCGGGCGCGCCGCGCCGGTATAATCGCCGCATGAGTAGGAGACTGGCGGCGGCATCGCTTCTCATCGCCGTCGGCTCGGTGGCGGCGGCGCAGACGCCGCAACCATTCCCGAAACCGGGCACGTCGAAGTCGAATCCGCCTGCGGCCGCGCAGCCGGCGCAAACGCCGTCGAAGCCCCCCGTCGTCGCGCCGCCGGCGACCCAGGTCGCGCCGGTGCCGCCGCGTTCGACCGATCCGCCCACCGCTGCCATGCTGGGGGTGGACGTCTACCCGGGGGCGGAGTTCCTGACTTCCTTCGATATCGGGAAGGGGCAGCGCGGTTATCTGTTCGGGACGAACGCGGCGTTCAGCGAGATCGTCAACTACTATCGGAACCAACTGAAGCAGAAGGGCGATCTCATCTACGACGAACCCGCGATCCACGAGTTCGACATCGGCAAGTTCAAGGAAGAGTCGATGGTCTTCCCGCCGAGCGTGACGGTGAAGGACTATGCGTGGGGCGGATCGGCGGGCTACCTGAACCCCAAGCGCGGCAAGCAGCCGGCGCGCTTCAAGACGGTCATCCAGATCGTACCGGCGACACTCTAGACCGCGGGAGTGCGCGTCTCAGAGCTGTCAGGCCATCGCAGCCATTGTTGACGGGAAATATCGCAAGTTTAACTTGCAAGATTGCCTGTTGTTGGTAGTCTGGCTGGATGTCGCCTGACGCGTTCGAGATCGCCATCACGGACTTCGCCGAATCGATCGGTCTGTTGGTGCGTCGCGTTCGCGCGACGGGCACCTCTCACGACCTCTCGTGGAGCGAAACCGCCGTGATGAAGCGGCTCGCGAAAGACGGACCCGCGACCACCGCCGTCCTGGCGCGCCTGCAAGGCATGCGACCGCAGTCGATGCGTCCCATCGTCGCCACGCTCGAAAAGATGGGGCTCGTCGAACGCAAGCCGCATGCGACGGACGGCCGCCAGATCAATCTCCGGCTCACACCCAGAGGTGCGGCGGCGCAGAAGGCGGCGGGTGATGCGAAACGCGCCTGGATCGTGCGCGCGGTCTCCCAGCTTGAGAAGCGGGAACAAGCGATCGTCTTCCAAGCCGGCCGAATCATGCGGCGGCTGGCGGAAAGCGAGCCGCGATGACGCCGCGTCCTCGGCCACGGGCCTCGATCTCGCACGCATGGCGCGCCCTGCGCAGCCGCAACTTCAAGCTCTTCTTCGTCGGCCAGAGCATCTCCGTCCTCGGCACGTGGATGACGCGGCTGGCGACCACCTGGCTCGTCTACCATCTGACGGAGTCGGCCCTGCTGCTCGGCGTGGTGAGTTTCGCGGGGCAGATCGTGTCCTTTCTGCTGGGCCCCTGGGCGGGCGTCTGGGTGGATCGCCTGGATCGACGCAAGCTGCTGGTGTGGACGCAAGCCGCTGCCGGCATCCAGTCGCTGGCACTGGCCGCTCTCACCATCGCCCACCTGATCACGCTCTGGGAGATCATCGGACTCACCGCCTTACAGGGCGTGATCAACGCGTTCGACATGCCCGCGCGCCAGTCTTTCCTGATCCAGATGGTCGACGACCCGCACGACCTGAGCAACGCCATTGCCATCAACTCATCGATGGCCAATGGGGCGCGGTTGGTAGGCCCGGCGATCGCGGGCCTGGTGGTTGCCGGCTTCGGTGAAGGCGCGTGTTTTCTGATCGACGGGATCAGCTACGGTGCCGTGATCGCGTCGCTGCTCCTGATGCACATCACGCCATTGGACATCGGCCGCAGGAGAACCAACATGCTCGAGCAGATGCGCGAGGGATGGGACTACGTCCGTACCTTTCGCCCGATCCGCACGATTCTCCTGCTGTTTTCTGTGATGAGCCTGATGGGCTACTCGTGGTCGGTGCTCATGCCGGTGTTTGCGGTCCAGATATTTCACGGCGGGGCGACCACGCTCGGCTGGCTCATGGGCGCATCTGGAATCGGCGCGCTGCTCTCGGCAGTCTCTCTTGCTCTCCGCAAATCGGTGACCGGCCTGACACGCATGCTTCCCATATCAAGTGCCATGCTGGGAAGCTCACTGATGCTCTTCGGTCTGTCGCACAGACTGTGGCTGTCGCTTGGATTGATGGTCTGCGTCGGTTTTGGCATGCTGCAGGTGGCCTCGGTCAGCAACACCATCATCCAATCGCTGGTGCCAGAGGACAAACGCGCCCGGGCGATGAGCTACTACACCATGGCGTTCTTCGGGGCGGCCCCATTTGGGAGTCTCCTGGCGGGCGCCCTGGCGGCGCGGATAGGAGCGCCTCACGCGGTGGTCATCACCGGCGCTTTCTGCGTCGCAGGAGCCGTCTGGTTCTCCTTCGAGCTGCCGCAGATCAGCGCCATCATCGAGCCGATCTACCGGGAAAAGGGGCTGCTCCCCGGCGGCACGCCAGGCAATCTCATCTCGGTGTTCGAAAGGCAGCCACAATGAATTGGACTCAGTCCATCGAGTGTCTTCTCGCAGGAGCGTTCCTGACGAACGTCGTCCCTCACTTCGTACATGGCATCTCGGGTGACGGCTTCCCGACACCGTTCGCCAGACCTCGCGGAAAAGGGCTGTCTTCCCCGACCGTGAATGTGGTCTGGGCGCTTGCGAATCTGGTCGTCGGCTACCTGTTGTTCCGGGTGGGACGCGTTTCGAGTGGAGACGTCGCACGACTCGTCTTCTTCTTCGCTGGCATCGTCGCCATCAGCATCATGGGGAGCGTGAGCTTCGCAACCAAGCACGCCAGGTAGCAGACGACACGCCATGCCAGTCACCACACTCGATCCGCTCGCCGCATTGATTGTCATCGACCTTCAGAAAGGCATCGTCGGCCTTCCGACCGTTCACCCTGCCGGCGAGATTGTCCGCCGTTCGGCTCAACTGGCGCGCACCTTCCGCGGGCGCGGCCTGCCGGTCGTACTGATCAACGTGACGGCGGCCGCTCCAGGTCGCACCGACGCCGGTCCGCGCAGCTTCTCTTTCTCCAACGATTGGACAGAGCTTGTTCCGGAACTGGATCAGCAGCCTGGTGACATCCTCATCAGCAAGCAGCGGGCGGGTGCGTTCATCGGGACCGAACTCGACGAGATCCTCCGCGAGCGCGGAGTGACCCAGGTCTTTCTGACCGGCGTTGCGACCGGCACTGGTGTCGAAGCCACGGCGCGCAGCGCCGCTGATCACGGCTACAACGTCGTTGTCGTCACGGATGCAATCACGGATATGGACCCCGAGGTACACCGTTTCTGCATCGAGAAGATCTTTCCCCGGCTTGCCGAAACGGATACCACCGAGAACGTGCTGACGCTCGCGACGCGC
Organism: Vicinamibacterales bacterium; assembly: GCA_036496585.1. Taxonomy (NCBI): domain Bacteria; kingdom Pseudomonadati; phylum Acidobacteriota; class Vicinamibacteria; order Vicinamibacterales; species Vicinamibacterales bacterium. The sequence continues at coordinate 40,953 of DASXLB010000007.1, read as the reverse complement.
GCGGAAGTCAGCAGCGCGCAGGACGCAGAGGCACCCGGCTAGTCCTGCTTCAGGTAGAGCGCCGACCCCTTGTCGCGGAACTCCGCGGACTTCTCGGCCATGCCCTTCGCGGCATCCGCAGGATCCATGACGCCGGCTGCGCCGGCTCGGATTTGCTGCGTCAGCTCCATCGAGCAGAATTTCGGCCCGCACATCGAGCAGAAGTGCGCGACCTTGGCGCCGTCGGCCGGCAGCGTCTCGTCGTGGTACGCGCGCGCGGTCACCGGATCGAGCGCCAGGTTGAACTGATCCTCCCATCGGAACTCGAATCGCGCCCGCGACAGCGCGTCGTCCCACGCCTGGGCGCGCGGATGCCCCTTGGCCAGGTCGGCGGCGTGGGCGGCGATCTTGTAGGCGATGACCCCGGCCTTGACGTCATCGCGGTTCGGCAGGCCGAGGTGCTCTTTCGGCGTCACGTAGCACAGCATCGCCGTGCCGTACCAGCCGATCATGGCGGCGCCGATCGCCGAGGTGATGTGGTCGTAGCCCGGCGCGATGTCGGTCGTCAGCGGCCCGAGCGTGTAGAACGGCGCCTCGCCGCACCAGTCGAGCTGCTTGTCCATGTTCTCGCGGATGAGGTGCATCGGTACGTGGCCCGGGCCCTCGTTCATCACCTGCACGTCGTACTCCCAGGCGATCTTCGTCAGCTCCCCCTGCGTCCGCAGCTCGGCGAACTGCGCCTCGTCGTTGGCGTCGGCAATCGATCCCGGGCGCAGCCCGTCGCCGAGCGAGAACGACACGTCGTAGGCGCGCATGATCTCGCAGATCTCGCGGAAGTGCGTGTAGGCGAAGTTCTCCTGATGGTGTGCCAGGCACCACTTGGCGTGGATCGACCCGCCGCGCGAGACGATACCGGTGACGCGGCGCGCGGTCATCGGCACGTAGCGCAGCAGGACGCCGGCGTGCACCGTGAAGTAGTCGACTCCCTGCTCGGCCTGCTCCACGAGGGTGTCGCGGTAGATCTCCCACGTCAGATCTTCGGGACGGCCGCCCGCCTTCTCGAGCGCCTGGTAGATCGGCACGGTGCCGATCGGCACCGGCGAGTTGCGCAGGATCCACTCGCGCGTCTGATGGATGTCCTTGCCGGTCGACAGATCCATCACCGTGTCGGCGCCCCACAACGTCGCCCAGCGGAGCTTGTCCACTTCCTCCTCGATCGTCGAGCTGACGGCGGAGTTGCCGATGTTGGCGTTGATCTTCACCGCGAAATTGCGGCCGATGATCATCGGCTCGAGCTCGGGATGGTTGACGTTGGCGGGGATGATGGCCCTCCCGCGGGCCACCTCGGAGCGGACGAACTCGGGGTCGAGCCCCTCGCGGATCGCGATGAACTCCATTTCTGGCGTGACCGCGCCCGACCGCGCGTAATGCAGCTGTGTGACGACCGGCCCCCCCCGTCGCGGTGCAATCCACGGCTCGCGCAGTTTCGGCAGGCCGGCGCGCACGTCGCCGCCCTGCGTCCCGCTCGCATCGTAGACGCGCAGCGTCTCGCCGTTGCTCAGCATGATTTCGCGCATCGGCACGCGCACGCCGCTCGACCCGGCGACGTGGACCTTGCGGGAGTTCGGAAACGCCGTCGCGAAGTCGGCCGCGGTCAGAGGCGTGTAGTCTGTGCGGGTAGCCATGGCACGATTATGCCTCAGCGGGCTCCTGCTGACGCTGGCAGCGGCGCTCGCGCAACGCGCCGATCCGGTCACCGGGATGCCGTTCGTGCTCGTGCCGGCGGGATCGTTTCTGATGGGGTCGCCGGAGACCGAGAAGGACCGCGAGGCACAGGAACGCCGGCACCGGGCCATCGTCGAGCGGCCGTTCTATCTCGGTGTCCACGAAGTGACGCAGGCGGAGTGGACGAACGTGCTGGGCACCAACCCGTCACAGCACGCCGGCTGCAGCGGCTGTCCCGTTGAGCAGGTGAACTATGACGAGGTCGAGCGCTTCATCGCGCGGCTGAACGAACAGAGCGCGTGGCCCGGGTTCCGGCTGCCGACGGAGGCGGAGTGGGAGTACGCCTGCCGCGCCGGTGGGAACGGTGCCTACGGCGACAGCGGCACGATCGACACAGGCCGCGCGAACATCAACGGCCGCGGTACGCGGCCGGCCGGTTCGTATCCACCGAACGCGTGGGGACTGTTCGACATGTCCGGCAACGTGTGGGAGTGGACCGCGACGAACTACGCGCCCTATCCCGGCGCCGCCGCGCCCGACAGCCCCGCCTACACGCCCGACCGCAAGGTGATCCGCGGCGGCAGCTGGCTCTTCGCCGCCGATTCCGCCCGCTGCGCAACGCGCTACACGCACCGGCCCGAGGACCGGGGGCCGAGCCTCGGCTTCCGCCTGGCGCACAGCGAGTAAGCGAGGCGCTGGGGCGAGACCGTCAACGCCCGACGCGGCGGTAGTCCGGCATGTAGGTACGGAGCCCGTGCTGCGGCGTGTTCTTCGAATAACCGGCGACGAGCTGGGCGTCGTACTTCGCGGAGTAGAAGTCGAACGGGTCGGCCTGCTGCTGATCGATCAACTGGAGGTCGGCGTCGCTCATCGTCAACTTGCCGAAGCGGATGGTGCCGCCGCGGAACCAGATGTAGTTGCCGCCGCTCTTCGGACGCAGCGCGGCGCCGCGCCCGAACGTCTGCATGAGGTGGTTGTCGCGCACCGCGGCGCCGACAAGATGACCGCTCGTCGCAGGCGGCGGCAGCATCTTGCCGGAATCCAGCAGCAGGTCGTCCTTCTCGATCCGGATGCCGCGCGCCGGGTTCTGGTGGACGAGGTTGTCGAGCTCGATCCCGAAGAGGTGCATCAAACCCGACGCCGGCACGCCGGCGGTCTTCATCTTCTCGGGATGGATACGCAGCAGTCCTTCCGGTGTGACACTCACCGATGCCGTCACGGTGAACGGTACGGTCACGCCCTTCGACAGCTTTCCGTGCTGCACGATGTAGGGCCCCTCGAAGGACACCGTGAGGTCCGACAGATTCGATCCCTTGAACGCGAACGCGTGATTGACGAGCGCGGTCAGGCTGGCGGCGTCGATCGACAGCTCGGCGTCCTCGATCGCCATGTCGAAGGAAGACGGATCGTCGAAGACGGGAATCTGCCCCGGACGCGTCGGGCGCAGCGTGCCGTGCAGCCAGTTGATGTCGAGCGCGGCATCGGCGGCGACCCGCAGGTGGACGTTGCGCATGTCGATGCCGACGCCCCCTGTCGGATCGGGCGCCATCAACGACAGGACAGCCGCTGCGATCAGCATCTTGGTCATCGTCGAATACGTCCGCAACCGGCATGCCGCGTAACCGCCGGTCCGAGCCCGAGAAGCCCTGCCGTGCCGGGTTACGCCAACGGTAATTCCCTTACCATCGCCGTCCCGGCGGCACCGGTGGCCGACGGTTCAGGTAGCGGCCGCTCGATCGGTATGGCACCGCCGTCGCCGGACTCAGGCCAGCTTCCGCAGGATCAGGCACTTCAGATAGTGCGTTTCCGGAACGCTCAGCAGAATCGGGTGATCGCGGCCCTGCGAGCGCTTCTCGACGATCGAGACCACCGCGCGGGCGTCGACGGCCGCCGCGGCGACCACTTCCTGGAACAGACCCTCGCTGACGTTGTACGAACAGCTGCAGGTGACGAGAAAGCCGCCCGGCTCGAGCAGCTTCAACGCCCGCAGGTTGATTTCCTTGTAGCCCGACAGCGCCTTCGGCACCGACGCCTTGTTCTTGGCGAACGCCGGCGGATCGAGGACGATCGTGTCGAAGCGGGCGCCGATCCGTTCCAGCTCGCGCAGCTCGTCGAAGACATTGGTCGCGCGCGCCTCGACGTGCGCGAGGCGGTTGCGCAAGGCATTGGCCCGAATGCGCGCCACTGCCTCCTCGGAGATGTCGACCGCCAGCACCGTGTCGCACTTCGGCGCCAGCGCCAGCGCGAAGCCGCCGTTGTAGCTGAAGGCGTCGAGCAGCCGTCCTCGCGCGTAGGCGAGCGCCGCGTCGCGGTTCTCACGTTGATCGAGGAAGAGTCCCGTCTTCTGTCCGTGCCACGGGTCGACGTCGTAATGGACCGCCCCCTCACGAATCTCGATCGTCGCCGGCACCTCGCCGGCGAGCGCTTCGACTTTCTGCTCCAGGCCTTCGAGCTGGCGCACGCGCGGGTCGTTGCGCGCCAGGATGCCGGCCGGCTGCGCCAGCTCGCCGAGCGCGGCGGCGATCTCCGGAAGCCGGCGATCGATGCCCTGCGACAACGCCTGCACCACGAGGTAGTCGCCGTAGCGATCGACGATCAGCGACGGCAGCCGATCCGCCTCGCCGTGCACGAGACGATACGCCGTCGCGTCGGGCTGGAGCGACTCGCGGAACCGCATCGCGGCCGCGATCCGATCGCGCACGAACGTCGCCGCCGGCGGCTCCGGCCCGAGCGTCACCATCCGCAGGGTGATCTCCGATCGGTCGCTGAAGAGCGCGTGGCCGACCACGCGCCCGTGTACGCCCAGCACCCGCACCAGATCACCCGCCGTCGCCTCGACGTCGGCGACGTCGCTGCGATAGATCCAGGGGTGTCCGCCGCGCGCGCGGTCTTCCCCCTTGCGTGTGATGACGGCGGTGGACACGGCTATAATCAGCATTCTATGCGCATCGCGATCGGCGCCGATCATGCAGGTTTCGCGCTCAAGGAGCACCTGCTGGCGCTGATCGCGGGGCTTGGCCACGACGTCGACGATCGCGGCACCCACAACGACACCCCGATCGACTATCCCCCCATCTGCGCCGACGTCGCCCGTCAGGTCGCGGTCGGTGTCGTCGATCGCGGCATCGTCATCGGCGGCAGCGGCCAGGGCGAGCAGATGACCGCCAACAAGGTGCGCGGCATCCGCGCCGCGCTCTGCAACGATCTCTACACCGCGCGGTTGTCACGGCAGCACAACGACGCCAACGTCCTCGCGATCGGCGCGCGCATCGTCGGGTTCGGGCTGGCCGAGGAGATCGTCGCGCTGTGGCTGGCGACCGCCTTCGAGGGCGGACGCCACCAGCGGCGGATCGATGAGGTCATGGAGATCGAGCGTGAGAGACAGTGAGGCAGGGCTGAAGCCCTGCGCTACAAGCACAGGACTGAACCCAGCCCTGCGGCGAGAAAACTAGCGCAGACCTTCAGGTCTGCCCGTGACAAGTAGCGCAGACCTTCGGGCCTGCCCGTGACAAGTAGCGCAGACCTTCGGGTCTGCCCGTGACAAGTAGCGCAGACCTTCAGGTCTGCTCGTAAGAGGAACGCATGGCACACACGACCGACACTCCGTCCCGCTGGCGTACGCTGGCCGCCACCGATCCCGAGATCGACAAGGCCATTCACGACGAGCGGCACCGGCAGAACAGCGGCCTCGAGCTGATCGCGTCGGAGAACTTCGTCAGCCAGGCCGTGCTGCAGGCGGCCGGCTCGGTGATGACCAACAAATATGCCGAGGGCTACCCCGGCAGGCGCTACTACGGAGGCTGCGAATTCGTCGACGTCGCCGAGACGCTGGCGATCGCCCGCGCCAGGGAGCTGTTCGGCGCCGAGCACGCCAACGTGCAGCCGCATTCCGGCGCGCAGGCCAACATGGCCGTCTACTTCACGCTGCTCAAGCCGGGCGACACGGTGCTCGGCATGAACCTCGCGCACGGCGGCCACCTGACGCACGGGCACCCGCTCAACTTCTCCGGCAAGCTCTACACCATCGTCCCCTACGGCGTGCGGCAGGACGACGAGCGGATCGACTACGACGAGCTCGAGCGGCTCGCGCACGAGCACAAGCCGCGGATGATCATGGTCGGCGCCAGCGCCTATCCGCGGGTCATCGACTTCGCGCGGATCGGCGCGGTCGGCACCGCGATCGGCGCGGCGGTCGTCACCGACATGGCGCACATCGCCGGCCTGGTCGCCGCCGGCATCCACCCGAGCCCGGTGCCGCACGCCGATTTCGTGACCACGACGACGCACAAGACGCTGCGCGGACCGCGCGGCGGCATGGTCCTCTGCCGGGGGCAGTACGCCAAGGATCTCGATCGCACGGTATTCCCCGGCATCCAGGGGGGGCCGCTGATGCACGTCATCGCCGCCAAGGCGGTGTGCTTCAAGGAAGCGCTCGAGCCCGGCTTCAAGGACTATCAGCGGCAGATCGTCGCCAACGCGGTGCGCCTCGCCGCCGGACTCGGCGCCGCCGGCTTCCGTCTCGTCAGCGGCGGCACCGACAACCACCTGATGCTCGTCGACGTGTTCTCGAAGGGGCTGACCGGCAAGCTGGCGGAGGCGGCGCTCGGCAAGGCCGGCATCACCGTCAACAAGAACGCCATCCCCTTCGACCGCAACCCGCCGATGGTGGCGAGCGGCATCCGGGTCGGCACGCCCGCGATCACCAGCCGGGGCATGCGCGAGCCCGAGATGGATCGCGTCGCGGAGTTCATTGCCCGGGCGCTGGCGTCGCCAGAAGACGATCTGGCGCTGGCCCGCGTCAAGGTGGAAGTCGAGGCCCTGTGCCGGAAGTTCCCGCTCTACCCGGAGGGTTAGCGAACGCTGGACCCGATCGGTCCAGCCTGCACGCCAGCGTGGCGCGGGTCTTCGCGCCCGGCGGGCCGCTCGCCTCCTCGCTCGACGCCTTCGAGGCACGGCCCGCGCAGCTCGAGATGGCAGCGGCGGTCGCCGACGTGTTCGCCGGCGGTGGTGTCCTCCTCGCCGAAGCCGGTACGGGCACGGGCAAGACGCTGGCGTATCTCGTCCCCGCGATCCTCAGCCGGCAGCGAGTACTCGTGTCCACCGGCACCAAGAATCTGCAGGAGCAGATCTACTTCAAGGATCTGCCGGTGCTGCAGAAGACGCTCGGCGTGCCGTTCACCGCGACCTACATGAAGGGACGCGGCAACTACCTCTGCCTGCACCGATTCGACGCGCTCGCGGACGCGTGGGGCATCGAACGCCACGGGGGCGACGCCCGTGGGGGACGCCAGGACGAGTCGGGCGAGGCAGGCACCGCCGCCGAGCGGCGGCTGCGAGCGCCGGTCAGCGACAGGGGGGTTATCGAGGCCATCGACGAGTGGTCGCGCCGGACCCAGACGGGCGATCGCGCCGAGATGGAGGACCTGCCCGAGGACCTGCCGTTGTGGTCCGAGATCGCCGCGTCGGCCGAGAACTGTCTCGGCGCCGAGTGCCCGCAATTCGACGACTGCTTCGTGACCAGGATGCGGATCCGCGCCGCCGAGTCCGACGTCGTCATCGTCAACCATCACCTGCTGTGCGCCGATGCGGCGGTTCGGCAGCACGCGTTCGGCGAGGTGATCCCCGCGTGCCGGTATGCGGTGGTCGACGAGGCGCACCAGCTCGAGGACGTGGCGACGCAGTACTTCGGGCGGATGGTGAGCAACTTCCGCGTCGACGACTTCGCGCGCGACGTCGACCGCGGACTGGCCGCGCGGCAGATCGCCGACCTCGACACCGTCGAAACGCTGCGCCGCGACGTCGAGCACGTGCGCGACTTCGCGCGGATGTTCTTCGGCGCGCTCCAGACGCTGCGCTTCGAGCAGGGCGCCGGCGGGGAGTCGCGCATCCGGGTGAAGGCGGCGCAGCTCGAGCCGCTGCTCTCCGACGCCGTCGCCGTCGTCGACGCGCTCGAGGCGCTGGCGGCGACGATCGCGCTCGCCAAGGACGTCCCCGAAGACGTGCTGGCGCTGCAGCGGCGCGCCGAGGAGATCGGCGCGGACGTCCGGTTCCTGACGCAGGCCGACGATCGCGGCTACGTCTACTACCTCGACGTGCGCGGGCGCGGCGTGTTCCTGCGCGGCTCGCCGATCGACGTCTCGGACATCGTGCGCGAGATGCTGTTCGATCGCATGACCGCCGCGGTGCTGACCTCGGCGACGCTGAGCGTCGACGGCCGCTTCGACTACGTCCGCGGGCGGCTCGGAATCCGCCGCGCGCACGAGCTGCGGCTACACTCGGAATTCGACTACCGCGAGCAGACGGTCCTCTACCTGCCCAAGAAGATGCCCGACCCGAGGTCGCCGCAGTTCTCGGAGGCGGCCTCGCGCGAAGTGGTGGAGATCCTGCGGCGCACCGACGGCCGAGCCTTCGTGCTGTTCACGAGCTACAACAACCTGCGCCAGGTGCACCAGTTCGCGGCCCCGCGCCTCCCCTATCCGATCTTGATCCAGGGCAGCGCGCCGCGCTCGACGCTGCTGCGCGAGTTCAAGTCGACCCCCAACGCGGTGCTCTTCGCCACCGCCAGCTTCTGGCAGGGCGTCGACGTGGTCGGCGAGGCGCTGAGCTGCGTGATCATCGACAAGCTGCCATTCGCCTCACCGGGCGATCCGATTACCGCCGCGCGGATCGAGGCGATCAACGAGGCCGGCGGCAACGCCTTCGCGGACTATCAGATTCCGCTGGCCATCCTGGCGCTCCAGCAGGGACTCGGCCGGCTGATCCGCCATCGCAGCGACCGGGGCGTGCTGGCCATCCTGGACGCCCGGCTGACCACGATGGCCTACGGGCGGCGTTTTCTGGCCTCGCTGCCGCCCGCCCCCGTAACGCACGACCTCGCAACGCTCGATAAGTTCTTCGATGCCTGACGTGCGTACGCGGCTGCGGCCCCTCCTGAAGTGGGCCGGCGGCAAGCGGCAACTCCTTCCCGAGCTCCGCCCCTTCTACCCGGCCCGGTTCCCGCGCTATCTGGAGCCGTTCCTCGGCAGCGGCGCGGTGTTCCTCGACCTCCACAACCTGGGACTGCTCGACGGACGCGAGGTGTGGCTGTCGGACATCAACGCCGACGTCGTCGGCTGCTATCTGGCGGTCCGCGGCCACGTGGAAGCGGTGATCGGAGCGCTGCGCCGCCACGAACGCGACTACCGGACCGGGGGCGGCGCGCATTTTTACAAGGTGCGCGACGACGAGTTCAACCCGGCGCGCCGCGACGTGCACGCGTCGGCGGATCCGGCGGCCGCCTATACGGCCGACCTGTCGGCGATGCTGATTTTCCTGAACCGCACCGGATTCAACGGCCTGTTCCGCTTGAACGGCAAGGGGGCCTTCAACGTCCCGCACGGCCGCAACGCCAATCCGCGGATCTGCGACGAAGACAACCTGCGGGCCTGGAGCGCGCTGCTGCGCCGCCGCGGCCTCCACCTCGAGGCCTGCGGGTTCGAATCGGCGCTGACGCGCGCCGGCCGCAATGATTTCGTCTACCTCGACCCGCCGTACGCGCCGCTGAGCGCCACGGCGCGGTTCACGTCCTACACGGCCGGCGGGTTCGGCGCCGACGAGCAGAAACGCCTGCAGCGGGAGGTGCTCCGCCTGACCGCCCGTGGCGCGTCCGTCCTGCTCAGCAACTCCGCCGCCCCGCAGATTCGCGCCTTGTATGCGCGCGACCGACGGGCGCTCAAGGCCGGGCTGCAGGCGAGTACCGTCGCGGCGCGGCGTGCCATCAACTCGCGAGCGTCCAGCCGCGGGCCCATCCGCGAATATCTCATCACCAACGTCAAGCCCTCACTGTGACGTTGTAAGATACTTTGACCAACTTCCAGTGGAGGACTCCATGAACGGCGCCACTCTTCGCCGTGCCGTTATCGCCAGTTGCATCCTGGCTCTCACGCTCGTGTTCGTCCCCGTGCCGGCTCACGCGCAGAGCGGATCGATCAGGGGAAAGATCACGGACGCACAGGATCAGCCGGTCGACGGCGCGACCATCAGCCTTTCCAGCACCGATAAGGGCGGCAAGCCCATCAACGTCAAGACGAACAAGCGCGGTGAGTACATGCAGGTCGGACTGTCGCCGGGCCACTACAAGGTCACGGTGACCAAGGGCGACCTGACGGTCACGAAAGAGACCGACGTCCACCTCGACATGCTCAACTTCGACGTGAGGCTCGTTGCCGGCGGCGGCGGCGGCGCGGGTGGCGGAAGTGCCGCGGCGAACAAGGAAGAAGCGGCGAAGAACGAGAAGATCAAGGCGACGTTCGCCGAAGGCGTCCAGCTCAGCAAGGACGGCAAGAACGACGAGGCGATCGCCAAGTTCCAGGAGGTCGCAGCGCTGGTTCCGACCTGTGCCGAATGCTACCTGAACATCGGCACCATCCAGATGAACGGGAAAAAGTACGACGACGCCATCGCCTCGTTCAACAAGTCGATCGAGATCAAACCGACCCCGGAGGCCTACGACAGCCTGGCCAACGTCTACAACACCCAGAAGAAATTCCCCGAGGCGGAGGCCGCGGGCAAGAAGGCCATGGAGCTGAGCTCGGCCGGTGCCGGAGCCGCCGGTGGGGCGAGCGCGTCGGCCCTCTATAACCAGGCCGTCATCCTCTGGAACCAGAACAAGGCGCAGGACGCGGCCGACAAGCTCGAACAGGCCACGAAGACCGACCCGGCCTTCCCCGAGGCGCACTATCTGCTCGGCAAGGCCTACATCAATCTGGGCAAGCTGCCCGAGTCGGCCAAGGAGCTGCAGGAATACCTGCGTCTGTCGCCCAACGGCGCGAACCACGACGACGCGACCAAGACGCTCGAGATGCTGAAGCCGTACATCAAATAGCGGGTGTCCGACTCCAGCATCAGCGCCAATCTGGCCTCGATCCGGTCCCGGATCGAGGCCGCCGCCCGCGCCGCCGGACGCGATCCCGCGTCAGTCCGCCTCCTCGCCGTCTCGAAGACCTTCCCCGCCGACGCCGTGCGCGAGGCCTACGAGGCCGGCCAGCGCGACTTCGGCGAGAACAAGGTCCAGGAAGCCCTGCAGAAGATCGAGGCAACGGCCGAATTACCAATCAGGTGGCATCTCATTGGCCATCTGCAGTCGAACAAGGCCAGACGGGCGGCGGGGGCGTTCGCGGCGCTCCATTCGGTGGATTCGATCGACCTGCTGCGTCGGCTCGACGCGGCGGCAGTCGAGCAAGGGGTGCGCCCGGAGATCTATGTCCAGGTCGATCTCGCTGGCGAGACGACGAAATTCGGGGCGGCGGAGGCCGAGGTGGGTGACATCGTCCGAGCGGCCGGCCACTGCCGCGCCGCGACAATGCGGGGGCTGATGCTGCTGCCGCCCTGGTCCGACGACCCCGAACAGGCGCGACCCTATTTCCGACGCCTGCGGCTGCTGCGCGAGCGCCTGATCGAGGCAGGGACGGATGGCTCGCACCTGACGGAGCTGTCGATGGGGATGAGCCACGATTTCGAGGTGGCGATCCAGGAGGGAGCCACGCTCGTGCGCGTCGGCACCGCGATATTCGGCAAACGGATTGTGAGGACCTGATGTTCGAGCGCAGCCAGACCGACGAGATGATCGCGCCCCAGCCGCCGGAACGCGTGATGCGGATCAGCCCGATGGACATGCGGCAGCAGCGCTTCCGCTCGTCGTTCCGCGGCTACGACCGCACCGAAGTCGTGGCGTTCCTGACCGAGGCGGCCGACGACTACGAGCACGCGATGCGGGAGATCGACCGCCTGCGGACCGATATGACCCGCCTCGAGTCGCTGCTCGTCGAGCACCGCCAGCGCGAGAACAACCTCCGCGACACGCTCGTCACGGCACAGCGGGTGTCCGACGACATGAAAGAGGGGGCGCAGAACGAGGCGAAGCTGATCGTCCGCGAAGCCCAGGGCCGCGCCGACCTGCTGTTGCAGAAGGCGCAGGGCCGCCTCGAGGAGATCGATCGCGAGATCAACGAGCTCAAGCTGCGGCGGCGCGACACCGAGGGCTCGCTGGAATCGGCGATTCAGGCGCTGTATCGCGCGCTGGAGTTCATCCGCGAGCAGGACGAGACGCGCGGCGAAGAGAAGGTCCTCCTGCACCGTCCCCGCCAGACCGAACTGACCCTGCCGGCCCGACCGGCCGACGTCCGTGTCGACGAACGGAAGGCGTCGAGCTAGCCTCGACATCCGGGTCATCCCGCGCGCACCGCAGACGAAGGTCGACGGCGAGCGCGGCGGTGCCATCCTCGTCCGCCTCGCGGCACCTCCTGTCGACGGCGCCGCCAACGCGGCGCTTGTCGCCTTCCTGGCCGACGCGCTCGGCGTTCCCCGCCGTCAGGTCGCGATCGTCGCCGGCAACACGTCTCGCGACAAGCGCGTCCGCATCGAGGGCCTTGACGAGACCGAGGCCCGCGCCCGGCTTCTGAAGTAGCATTTCACTTTCGCTGCGCGCTCTTCCTGATGGTTGCCATCCGACACCTGCGACAGCTGATCACCTGTGCGGGGCCCGCCCCGCGGGCCGGGGCGCGGCAGCGCGACGTGGAGATCATCCTCGACGGCGCGATCGCGTGGGAAGGCGAACGCATTGTCTACGCGGGCACCGACGCCGGGCTGCCGCGCGGAGTCGCCGACGGCGACATCATCGACGGGCGCGATTGCTCGGTCGTCCCCGGCTTCGTCGACGGACACACGCACGCGCTGTACGCCGGCGACCGCCGCGACGAGCTGCGACGCCGGCTCGCCGGCGTCACCTATGCCGAGATCGCCGCGGCGGGGGGCGGCATCGTCTCGACGGTGGCGGCGACGCGGTCCGCCACCACAGAGGCACTGGCGGCCGCCACACGTCCGCGCCTGCAGGAGATGTTGGCCTGCGGCACGACGACCGTGGAGATCAAGAGCGGCTACGGCCTCACCCTCGAAGACGAGCTCAAGATGCTGCGGACCATCGAGCGCCTGCGCGCGGAAGTGGCGCTCGACATCGTCGCGACCTTCATGGGCGCTCACGAAATCCCGGTGGACTACCGGTCGCGCCGCGACGACTACCTGCGGCTGATCATCGACGAGATGATCCCCGCGGTGGCGCGCGCCGGGCTGGCCGACTGGTGCGACGTCTTCTGCGAGACCGGCGTTTTCACGCCAGCAGAGTCGATCGCAATTCTCGAAGCGGGCAAGCGGCATGGGCTGAGGCCGCGGATCCACGCCGACGAACTGGCCGCCAGCGGCGGCTCGCAGGTTGCGGCCAAGGTCGGCGCGCGCTCGGCGGACCACCTGATCTTCGCCGACGCCGCGTCGATCGAGGCGCTGCGCTCCGCCGGCACCGTCGCCACGCTGCTTCCGACCGCGGCCTTCTACCTCAAGCTCGGGCGGTTCGCGCCGGCCCGCGCGATGATCGACGCGGGGGTGCCGGTCGCGCTCGCAACCGACGTGAACCCAGGTGGCGGCTTCTCGCCGTCGATGCCGTTCGCAATCACGCTCGCCTGCTTCGGGATGGGGCTGACGTTCGAGGAGGCGCTGGTCGCCGCGACGATCAATGGCGCGTTCTCGCTCGATCGCCACGTTTCGCTCGGCAGCCTGGAGCCGGGCAAGCAGATGGACGCGGTGCTCGTGCGGGGCGACGCGATCGACCTGATTCGCGTCGGCGCCGCGTCGATCGCGCGCGTCGTCAAGCGGGGGCGCCTGCTATAGGGGCGGCCGGCCATGAGAGCGCTCCGCCACCTGCTGGCGATCGCCGTGCTGCCGTTCACCGTGACGGTACTCGTGCCGCTGTGGATCGCGCGCGACGAGACGACCATCCCGAGACTCGGCGCGACAGCCGCCGAACTCCTGCTGCAAACCGCTGGTGTCGGCGTGCTCGCGGTCGGCCTGCTCCTCTTCGTGTCGTCGCTGCGGCGATTCGAATCGGAAGGCGACGGCACGCTCGCTCCCTGGGATCCGCCGCAACACCTCGTCGTCGGCGGGCCGTACCGCTACGTGCGCAATCCGATGATCTCGGGAGTGCTCTTCGTACTCGCGGCAGAGGCGATGCTGCTCCTCTCCCGCCCGCACGGACTCTGGGCCCTGACGTTTCTTGGCATCAACGCCGTGTCCACGCCCCTCCTCGAAGAACCGATGCTGCGTGCCCGCTTCGGCGAGGCCTATCGCGAGTACTGCCGCCACGTGCCGCGCATCGTGCCGCGGCTGCGTCCGTGGACACCGGACCGGACCCCGGGGGCGCCGGAGTAGTCGTCAGTCGCCCGAGTCTTCGGACGCCGTCGGCTGTTTCGCGGCACCCTCAGGCTTACCGCGCTGCGTGACGTAGACGGCGGAATCCCAGGCGTTGTGGATCCCGATGAACAGCAGCAGCATCGCCACGAAGCCGAGGCCGAAGAGCAGCGTATCGACGTCGTGCCGGAATGCCAGGCTCGCCGCGAGCGCGGCATAGCTGGCAAACGGCAGCCACCAATGGAAGATGCGGTCCTCGAGCACGGGCCGGTACTCACGCTGCCGGCGCGCGGCGCGGCGGATCGACACGACGTAGGCACAGCCGGCGATGCCCAGGGCGGTCAGCGTCGCGAGCGGCACGGTCATGCCGTGCCACGGCGCGCTGAGTACCCCGGACAGGGCGAGCACGGCCGAGAAGTGGACGATGGTCGGCGTCGAGAAGCTGCTGGTCGCGGTCGGGTCGCCCAGGCCGCGATCGGCGACGAGCGCGATCACCACGAACTGGAGCCCGGTCAGCGCCGCTGCCGACGAGCCGACGATGACGTAGAAGTTCTCCCACTCGGCGAGGTGCGGGTCGGTCATGCTGGTAGGATCCGATCACATCCCGATGCTCCTGGTCAAACAATCCGTCTCGGATGTGCTGGCCGCCTTCCGCGCGGCGACGCCGACGCCCGGCGGCGGGTCGGCCGCCGCCCTGGCCGGCGCGATGGGCGCATCGCTCGTCGCGATGGTCGCCGGGTTGCCCAAACCAACAGCCGCGACCGAAGAGGACGTGCAGCGCCTGCGCGCCGCGGGTGATCGCTCGGGGGGGATCGCCGTCGAGCTGGAGCGACTCGTCGACGTCGACAGCGCCGCCTACGATCTGGTGATGGCCGCCTACAAGCGGCCCAAGGTGACCGACGAGGACAAGGCTGCCCGGTCCGCCGCGATTCAGGCCGCCATGCGCGAGGCGATCGCCGCCCCGCTCGCCGTGATGCGCGCGTGCGCCGGCGCCGCCGAACAAGCCGTGGTCGTGGCCGCGCTCGGCAACCCGTCCGCGTCGAGCGACCTGCGGGTCGGCCTCGAGCTCCTCAACGCCGGGTTGCGCGGCGCCGCGCTCAATGTCGAAATCAATCTGGGAAGCGTGAAGGACGCGGACTACGTCGGGAAGGTGAAGGCTGACCTGACCGAGTTCGCGCGCGCGATCGGCCACGAATCGGCCGCGGCGGGGCGCGTGCTCCAGAACGGATAGCCCGCGCGCGACGGGCCGCGCTTACGGTGTCGTGTAGGAGAAGTCGAAGCGCCTGTCGAACCCCGGCACCAACGGCACCATCTCGGCGTAGGCGAACTTGATCGTGATCTTCTCCCCCAGGCCGGCGCCGTTCTGGCGCGACACCTCGATGTAGTCGGGATCGAGCGGAATCTGGTTCTCCTGCGCCAGGTCCATCACCTTCTGTTTGACGACCTCGTCGCCCTTCGCCGGCGGCTGGCCGGCGAGGATGGCGTACTCGCGGACGGCGTCCTTGAACTGCTGATCGTGGAAGTAGAGGGTGCCGAGGCGATAGACCGCGTGCCCGAGCAGCAGGAAGATGACGACGCTGACGATGCGCTTGATGATCACGTGACGCTCAGCGTATCTGGTGGAACAACCGCTCCCACCGCGTTCTGGTGAAGAAGTGCATCACGACGGAGCCGAGGCGCTTGATCGACGCGCCGAGCCCCTCGTCCAGATAGTCCTCGCGGCCCGACTCGTACGACCAGTAGATCAGCAGGGCCCGTCCCTTGACGTACTCGCGCGGCAGGAACCCCCAATAGCGGCTGTCCTGCGAGTTGTCGCGATTGTCCCCCATCACGAAGTATCGGTCGTCGGGGACGGTCACCGGGCCGAAGCGCTCCCGCACGTCGGCCGACGTCACCTCCTGCAGGTCGTTCGACGGCGGCGTCAGGAAGTGCACGTATGGCTCGTCGAGCGGCTGGCCGTTGATGTAGACCCGCTTGGCCTTCAGCTCCACGGTGTCGCCCGGCAGGCCGATGACTCGCTTGATGAAATCGCGGTCGGGCTCCTCGGGGTACTTGAAGACGACGATGTCGCCGCGGCGCAGGGTGCGGACCGGCAGCGTGTGGCGGCCGATGGCCAGCGGTGTCGGCCCGAAGATGAACTTGTTGACCAGCAGGTGATCGCCGATCAGCAGGTTGTTCTCCATCGACCCGGTGGGGATCTTGAACGCCTGCACCACCCAGGTGCGCACGAACAGCGCCAGGACGACGGCGATGACGATCGACTCGAAGTACTCGCGCGCAACGGATTTCTTGAACGGGGCGGCAGGCGTCGTCGTCATTCGGTATCCATCTTGAGGACGGCGAGGAACGCTTCCTGCGGGATCTCGACGCGCCCGACCCGCTTCATGCGTTTCTTGCCTTCCTTCTGTTTCTCGAGCAGCTTGCGCTTGCGCGAAATGTCGCCACCGTAACACTTGGCGAGCACGTTCTTGCGCATCGCCCTGACCGACTCGCGCGCAATGATCCGGCCGCCGATGGCCGCCTGGATCGCCACCTCGAACATCTGCCGCGGAATCAGCTCGCGCATCTTCGACGCCAGCTGTCGGCCGCGGGCGTAGGCGGCGTCGCGGTGCACGATGATCGAGAGCGCATCAACCGGCTCCTCGTTGACCAGGATGTCCATCTTGACGAGCGGCGATTCCCAGTAGCCGGTCACATGATAATCGAGCGACGCGTAGCCCCGCGAAATCGTCTTCAGGCGATCGTAAAAGTCGAGGACGACCTCGTTGAACGGCAGCTCGTAGGTCACGAGGACCCGGTCCGATGACAGGTACTCGAGACCCTTCTGGATGCCGCGTTTCTCCTGGCACAGCTCGAGGATGCCGCCGACGTGGATCGAGGGCGTCAGGATCATCGCGGTGATGATCGGTTCCTCGATTTTTTCGATGCGTCCGGCGTCAGGGAGCTTGGCTGGGCTGTCGATCTCCTGCACGCCGCCGTCGGTCGTCGTCACGCGGTACAAGACGCCCGGCGCGGTCGTGATCAGGTCGACGTCGAACTCGCGCTCGAGCCGCTCCTGGATGATCTCCATGTGCAGCAGGCCGAGAAAGCCGCACCGGAATCCGAACCCGAGCGCGAGCGAGGTCTCGGGTTCGAAGTGGAAGGAGGCGTCGTTCAGGCGCAGCTTCTCGAGCGCATCGCGCAGCTGCGGATACTCGCTGCCTTCGACGGGATAGAGCCCCGCGAACACCATCGGCTTCATTTCCTTGAAGCCGGGGAACGCCTCGAGCGCGGGCCGCGCGGCCTCGGTGATGGTGTCGCCAATCTGGGCGTCGCTGACGGTCTTGATCCCCGCAAAGACGAACCCGACTTCACCCACGCCCAATTCCTCGACCGGCATCGGCTTGGGTGAGAACGTGCCGACCTGCTCGACCTGGTACTCCTGCCCCTTCTGCATGAACTTGATCTTCATGCCGGCGCGGACGGAGCCGTCGATCACACGCGTCAGGATGATCACGCCACGATACGGGTCGTACCACGAGTCGAAGACCAGAGCCTTCAGCGGTGCCTCGGGATCACCCTTCGGCGCCGGCAGCCGGTGGACGATCGCCTCGAGGATCTCGTGGACGCCGGTACCTTCCTTGGCGCTCGCGAGGATGGCGCCGCTCGCGTCGAGCCCGACGATGTCTTCGATCTGTCGCTTGGCCTCGTCGGGCTGCGCGCCCGGCAGATCAATCTTGTTGATGACGGGGACGATCTCGAGGTTGTTCTCGACCGCCAGATAGGCGTTGGCGAGTGTCTGCGCCTCGACCCCCTGCGATGCGTCGACGATGAGCAGCGCCCCCTCGGAGGCGGCGAGCGAGCGCGTCACCTCGTACGAGAAATCGACATGCCCCGGCGTGTCGATCAGATTCAGGATATAGGTCTCACCGTCGTCGGCGTGGTAGGTCAGCCGGACCGCGTGCGCCTTGATCGTGATGCCGCGCTCGCGCTCGAGATCCATCGAGTCGAGCACCTGCGCTTCCATTTCGCGCTTCTGCAGCGCGCCGGTCATCTCGAGGAAGCGGTCAGCGAGCGTCGACTTGCCGTGATCGATGTGGGCGATGACGGAAAAATTGCGGATCCTGGACTGGTCCATCGTGAGCACTAAATTGTAGCAGGACGGGAGGTTGGAGGAGGATTTAGCGTTCGGTAGCGGCGCGGGCCTGGAGGTAGGCGTCGAAATCGCGGCGGACCTCTTCGTGCGCGGACCGCTCGACAGCCGCGCGATGCCACTTGGCGATGAGCGCCTTCACCTGGCCGGGATCGAAGCTCATGCCCGCCATGGGGTGATACAGCGTGCTGGCCCGGAAGGCCTCCGGCGTCACCATCTGCAGGAATTCGTAGTGCGCGAGCGGCATCGTCGGCCGGACGTAGTCAGGCACCGTCGTCGCGTCCTGGTCCCACGGATGGCCGGTGAACGTCCAGGCCTGGACCTTGACGCGGAACACCTGCCTGCCGCTGTCGTCGGGCTGAGCCTGGACCGTGATCGCCGGCGTTTCGGCGACGGCGTCCCGGATGCGGTCGAGTTGCGGCGTGTCCTGGGCCGGGAGGGCCGGAAGGCTGGGCGCCTGCGCCAACAGCAGCACGAGAAGGGGGAAAGTGGCCACGCCAGTGCTCCATCATTTTAGACGCCGCGCGCCCGCGTTCGGCTGCGCGCGGTCCAAACGGCGGGCCTGGAGTCTGCCCCACGTCTACCGCCCGTGTCCCCAGAGGAACCCGAAGCTCACCGTGAACTTCGCGCCGTTGTGGTTGCCACGCAACCCGGGCTCGTCGAAATTCGCCATCCAGTTGTAGCCGCCGTTGACGTCGAACGACAGCCAGCGCACGATGTGAAAGTCGGCCCCGGCAAGGACGTCGCCGCCAACCGTCGAGTGCGTCGAATTGCTGCTGGAGACGACGCCGGACGCGACGACCGACTGGGACGTCGAGCCGAACACCGGTCCAAGCGTGGCGCCGATGAACGGCTTGACCGCCGACGAGGGGCGGTTCGACGTGAACGGATTCCAGCGCACGCCAATCGGCACCGCCACCAGCGACGTGTGGCTCGCCGACATGCTGTGCGCGCTGACGGTGCTGTCTGCGGACCCCGTCCGCGCGTCGGCACCGACGGTGAGCGCCAGGCCTTCCCGCATGAACGTCGTGAACTGCAGCCCGCCGACGATGAGTGCGGTGTTGGTACTGTAGACGAGCACCCCCGAAGGCGTATTCGACGCGTCGAGCCCGTGCGCGCCGCCGACCGTGACCTCGATGCGGTACCGGCCGTTGACGGCGAACTTGACGGGCGGCACGCTGTCGCCGCGCTTCTTCGTCGCTTCCAGGGTCACCTGGCCGAACTGCTTCGGCTCGAGCGTCACCGTGCCGCCGTCCTCCACCCGCGTCTTCGCCAGCATCGACTGCTTGTCGCGATCGAGCCGTACCTCGTAGGCGCCAGGCTCGACGCCGAGATTGATCTTCCGCCCGTACGGCTTGTAGAGCTCGACGACCAGCTCCTGCGCGGCGTTGCGGATGAAGAAGCGTCCCTCGAGGTCTTCTCCCAGCACCAGCGTCGCCGTCGTCTGGCGGACGTCCGTCATGACGACGTCGCCGGAGCCGGAGAGGTTGATGTCGTAGGAGGGATGCTGGGCGCCGCCGCGCGTGTCGACCGTGCGGCCCAGCGTCTCGTTGAAGGCGAACTGGTAGGCTTCGTTCAATGTGATCTTGCCGTCGCCAGAGAGATCGGCGGCGCCGCGAAAGCCGGAGATCAAGTAGTGGGTGAAAAACGAGCCTCGGATGCGATCCGATTCCTGCGCCGACTCGGTCTCGGCGCTCGAGGTCAGGAAGGCATGGCCGCGCATCGCGGCCGACTCGTCAACCAGGAACGGCGGGCGTACCTTGCCGCCCTTGAGCCGGGTGAAGGCGCCCGACGCACAGGCATCGAGCACGGCGATGCGGACGTCAGCCGGAATCTGATCGAGGCGATCGCGCAGCGTGCGATACGAGTAGCGGTCGCTGCCGATGAGAAGCCCCTGTTCATCGGCGTGCCCCGAGTAGTAGACGATGATTTCGATGCGCCCAGGCTCCTTCAGGCGTCGCGCCTCGACGACGCGCGCGTTCAGTGCGTCGAGGGCGTCGATCAGCTCGTTGAGTTTCGGCTGCCGCAGCACGACCTCGTTGGCTTGCGGCACGCCGCCGAGATCGAGCATGACGCGCGCGAAGCGCTCGGCGTCGGAAATCGCGTACAGCAGTTTCGCCCGGTCGCCGCCGCCGAGATTGGCACCGACCACGAGGACGAAGCGCTGCACCGGCACCGCCGCGGATGCCGCGGCGGCCGCGCCGGTCATGGCGATCGCCCACGTCAGGGCCGCGAAACTGGTTTTCATCGTCGTCCTTCTTTCTGCACCGCGAACGTGGCCTGTTCGAGGCCGGGGGGAAGCGGCAGCGTGGCAGGCGCCGTCGCGGCGGCGCGCGCGGCGGCCAGAACCGCCGCGACCGCGAACGGCCGCGTGCCGGTTATGAAATAAAAGCGCTCGATGCGCGGCGCTTCGTCGAGCTCGTAGGCGCTGTCGAGCAGGGTCATCTTCACCGGCGCGAGCGGCACGGCTTCGGCGCCGGCCGGCGGCAGGTGCAGCGTCACGGCGCCGCGGCCGTCGATCGAAAGAATGACGCCGTAGCCGCGCCCCGCGGACTGATAGCCGACACGCAGCAGATCGCCCGCGCGTGCGACGTCGCCGTCGGCGAGCCGCTCGCTGCCGGCGGGCGTGCGTCGATACAGCGCCAGCGACGGCCGGTCGCCGGCCGAACCCTTGATCCGATCCGTTGGCGACGGCAGGTGCGGCATCACCGCCAGCATGGTGACGACCGCGGTCGCCAACGCGATCGCCAGCGCTATGCCGCGCGCCGATCGCGACGGCGCCGCGGCGACGCCAACCAGACCGGCGGGCGTGTGGCGCCGCCAGATCTCCGCGTCGGAACGCGCGATGGCCAGCAGCCCTGCGCGCGCCGACGGGTTGACGGCGATCTCGCGATCGAGCGCCGCCCTTGCGGAGGGAGGCAGTTCGTCCAGGGCGTAGCGTTCGAGCAGCAGGTCAGGGATGGTTCGCGTCATCGATCATCTCCGTCAGCGACAGCCGCAGCGCCCGCAGGCGCTTCCGCACGCCCGACACCGACATGCCGGTGTCGGCGGCGACTTCCTCCAGCGTCAAGCCGTCCACGTAGCGCAGTACCGCCATCGTCCGGCTGGACTCCGGGTGCCGGCCGAACAGGCGCGCCAGGAGCAGTCGGGCTTCGCTGGCGCCGCCGGGCTCCTCCGCGTTCGCGATCTCCGCCAGGATGGCCTCGTCGTGTGTCACCGGTTCGCGGCGGTCGTCGCGGAGCCGGTTCAAACACACGTTCGTGGCGATCCGATACAACAGGCTCGAGGGGTAGCGGACGTCGAGCCGCAGGCGGTGTTCGAGCACGCGGACGAAGACGTCCTGGCAGGCGTCGAGCGCCGACTCCTCGTCGCGGAGCAGCCGCCGGCAGCGGCGCAGCACCATCGGGCCGTACCGCCGGGCCAGCGCCTCGACGTCGAGGTCCCTCACGTTACTGATTGAACACCGGAGCCGGGGGAAAGTGTTACTTGCGTGAGGTGGCGCGCGCCAGCGTCGCGGTCGTGCCGCCAGCCATGGCGTCGTAGTACTCGGTGAAGCGGCGAGGCTCGGACGCCTGGGAATAGGCTTTGAGGTTCTGCGCCCAGCGGAAACCGATCGGCTGATACAACAGCTCGACATCGACCGTGAACGGGCCGGACGCGCCGGCGACGTCGACCGAGTAGCGGACGCGATCGCCGCCGCCGGTAAAATCCGCGTCCTCGGCGGCCGCGCCGTGGACGGCAACGTCGGGTTCGGCCGTGTGCTTGTCGAATCCCTTCGGCAGCAGTCGGTTGTCCTTCACGTATTGCGACGCGTTGAGCAGGCCCGTCGTCACGCCGCCGTTCGCGTCCCCCATGATGCTTTCGTAGATCTGCACTTCGCCGCTGTCACGGATCGCCGCGTAGTGCGGCTCGAACTTCGTCTTGTCGGCGTCGTTGTCGTTGCCGGCGATCGATCCGTCGGGGTTCACCCTGCCGGATTCGAAGACGACGCGGCCGCCGCTGTCGCTGACGGTGAAATGGATCCAGACCCGGCGTGACGGGTAGGCGGTCGGCAGCTTGTGGCCGCCGAGGTTCTCGATCGCAACGGTGGTCTCGAGCCGGCCGCCCTCCACTCTGACCTCGCCAAGCGTGAGGCGTGCGGCCTGGGTGGCCAGATACCGCTCGGTGCGCGCCGCGGCGGCGTCGAGCTCCTGCGGCAGCGCCGCCACGTCGAGCGCGTCGCGGTAGCGCATCAGCATCCGCTGGATGAAAAAGTTGCCCGCGACGAACACGTGGCGCGCGAGCTGACGCGGCTCGCCGAACACGCGCGTGATGGACACCGGCTCGCTGACGACCGGCATGTGACACGACTGGCAGCTCTCGGTGTCCTTGTAGTCGCTGTGCAGCCACTCCTGGAACGGCACCTGCTCCGGCAGCCGTCCAATTTGTTTGCCGCCGGGGCCAAGCGTCTCGGTGATGAGGGTGTGACAGCTGGCGCACAGTTCCGACTTGCGGATGTGCGCGGCCGTGGTGGGCTCAAACCCTTCCGTTGACGTCTTCATCACCAGCATGTGACCGTGGTCGATTTGATAGGGACCGTACTCGTGATGGTTGCCCTGCGCGTCGGGTGGATCGATCGTGAAGTTGCCCGTGAACGTCGCGGCCTCGCCGAGATGCCCGGCGCTCAGCTGGTGGCACAAGGCGCACGACACGCCGTCTTCGGCGAGGCTGCCGCCGTCGCGGCGCGATTTGAAGGGCAACTGCGCGAAGACCTGCGCCTGTCGCCCCTGGATCTTCGCCGTGTAGCGTTCCATCGGCATGTGGCAGCGCGCGCACGTGTCCTCGATCTCCGCCGTCGATTCGGGATGATCGATTGTTTCGCGGCGGATGCTGCCCTGCCAGTACGGATCGCGCGACGAGTTCGCCATCAGGGTCGCGCGCCAGTCGAACCCGATCGAGACGTCCTGGCCCGACGCCGTCGTCAGGCCGTTGTGACAGGCGATGCAGCGATCGGAGGTCAGAAACGAGGCGGGCGCGGCGGCGCCGGGCTTGACCGACTGGGCGGCCAGGGCCACGCAGGCCAGCGCGCCAATCGTCACGGTGAGGAGAAGTGCCGTCCGCGTCATTTCCAGCCGTCGAACAAGCCGCCGTCGAACCAGTCCCACAGCAGGTAGAAGCCGACGGAGTTGGCTCGGCCGTCGCGGTTGTTGACAGGCATCCGCACGCCCAGACTGCCGCGGATGTGTTGCCGGCGATTGATCGTCACCTGCATCTGCGGGACGACGTCGAGGTTCGAAGGCGCGCCGCTCTCGAGGTCACGATCGACGATGAGCTCGGCCATCGGCGTCCACATGCGGCCGAGGCCGCGATCCGCGCGGAAAGACCTGCCGGCCGCCATGCGCGCGTAGATCGCGCGCGCCAGCACGCTGCTGTCGGTCGGCTGCTCGAAGCCGAGCTGTCCCTGCACGAAGCCGCCGCCGCGGCCGAGCAGCTGTCCGGCGGCAAGGAACGCTTCGAGTACCGTGGTGCCGGAGCCGAGCCCCTTGTCCTGATTGCCCGACGGGACGGTTACGACTCCCTGGGCGCTGAAGATCGAGCCGCTGTGGAGGCTCGACCACAGCACCTGCTTCCAGCCGACTTCGACGTCGCCGACGCCCGTGTGCGACGCGCCCGTCTGGTCGTGGCTCACCGCCATCGGGATCGACAGCTCGAGCTGTCCGCGCGCGCTGAAGCGTCGCTCGTACTGGAGCGCATAGGTCGCGTCGTGGCCGCGTCCGCTCTCGGCGGCGGGGGCGATACTCGACGCGAACACCGTCTCGCTCTCGGGGAACGCTTTCTCGGTGAAGAGCGGCCGCGGCAGGTTCAACTCGCCCGCCGCCCACGCTTTGTCGTGACAGAGACCGCGGATGAATTTCACCAGCGCCGTGATCTGATCCGCGCTGAGCAGGTCGCCGAACGCCGGCATGATCCGCGAGAAGCCGCGCGCCTTGCCGCCGTCGTGGATCGTCGCGTACCAGTCGGCTTCGACCTCCGGGCTCGTCTGGTCGCAGGCGGTGAATTCGGGATACGTGGGCGGCTTCTCGAAACCGATCGTGGAAGCGAGGGCGCCCGATCCCTCCGGACCGTGACAACCGGCGCAGCCGGCGGCGAAGAGCTGGGCGCCGTCAGTCAGACCGTCGGCCGGACGGGTTTGCGCGACGGCCGGAGCACCAGCCAGCAGTAACAGAACGACGGCGACCGGGGAACGCACGCTCTGCGAATCTTATCGCAGCTACTACGGACGAAGGGAGACTGCCGCGGTCGGATCTCCTTTGCCGGCCTCGCGGCCCGCGCTTCCGCCACCATGTCCTTCAGCATGTCGGGCGACCTCCGGCAGCGTGGACCGCCACTTTTGCGCCGTTTCCGGCGGCTTCTCGGGATCAAGCCATCACCATGCGATAGAATCCACGCGCAATCCTCGACATCCGGCCCGCTGGAGTGGCCTGCATGATCCGAACGAGTTACGTGGCGCTGCTGGCGCTGCTGTCATTACCTGCGTCCAGCCTCGCCCAAACGGCCACGCCTCCGCCCGCGTCGCCGGGAGCGGCGCAGAGCCCCGAAGCTGGCCAGCCATTCGTCCGGTACTACGGACCTCTCGACATCGGCGGCGGCGACCAGACGTGGTCCATCACCCAGGGGCGCGACGGTGCGATGTACTTCGCCACCAACCGCGCGGTGCTCGAGTACGACGGCAGCCGCTGGCAGCGTTTCGGCGTCGGCGCCGGCGCGACGACTCGTGCGGTGGCGATGGATGCCGACAACCGCCTCTGGTACGGCGCCGCCGCCGACTTCGGCTATTTCACAGCCGATGCCTCGGGCACGCTGAAACCCGTGTCGCTCGCCGGCCACGTGCCGAAGGACGTCGCGTTCGGCGACGTCTGGCGCGTGTTCGTCACCGATACCGGCATCGTCTTCCAGTCCGAGCGCGCCATCTTTCGGTGGGCCAACGAGACGTTGACCGTCATCAGACCGGCGTCGCGCTTCAGCCGGGCCTCGATGGTCGATGGCAGGATCTTCGTGGCGACGCCGGAATCGGGCCTGACGATGCTCAAGGGCGATCACGTCGAGCCGGTGCCCGGCACGATGGCGCTCGCGACAGAACCGTTTCCGATCGTCCTGAAGTACGACGACCACCATCTCCTGCTCGGCACTCGCGCGGGGGCCTTCGTCCTGCACGACGGCACCTCGGCCATGCCCTTTCCGCTGTCCTTTGGCGGCCAGCTGGGACAGGCCTACGTCTATCGCGCGGCGTCCCTTCCCGACGGCTCGTTCGCCATCGGCACGATCGGCGCCGGCCTGTTCGTCTTCGGCCACGATGGCCGCCTGCGCCGCCATCTCGACGCGCGCAACGGCCTGAACGATTCGACGATCTATTTCATCACCTCCGACCGCGAAGGGGCGCTGTGGCTCGGTCTGGCGCAGGGGGTGGCGCGCGTCGACATGACGTCGGCGCTCACCCACTTCGACGAGCCGGGTGTGCAGCGGCTGCGCCGGATCGGCGGACGCCTCTATGCCGCCCTGGGCGTTGGCGCCGCCTACCTGCGTCCGGCCGCGCCGGACGGCTCCTCACCGGCGGCGTTCGTCAAGCTGCTGCCCGCCTCGGGCCAATGCTGGGACTTCGCATCGCGCAGCGATCCGGCGACGCCCTCGAACACCAGCACCATCCTCGGCTGCACGACCACGCTGTGGGAGGTGCGCGGCGATCAACTGGTGCCCACCTTGCACCACGACGATCTCTCATTCAGACCCTCCGCCTTTACCGAGTCCAAAATCGATCCGACCCGCGTCTGGGTCGGCCAGTTCGACGGCCTCTCATCGCTCCGCTGGGTCGGCGGACGCTGGATCGACGAGGGGCGCATCGACGGAATCGGCGAACAGCTGCGGACGCTGGTCGAGAGTGCGGACGGCACGCTGTGGGCGGGCACGCAGTCGCAGGGCGCCCTCCGCGTGCGCTTCGCCAGTCCGCCGGTCGCGGGCGTCCCGCGCCCGGCCGCCTCCGTGGACACGTACGGCACGAAAGACGGCCTGCCCGCAGGCGGCATCGCGATCATCGCCGTCGACGGCCTGCCGCTGTTCAGTGGCGGCCTCGAAGACAACCAGATATTCGCGTTCGACACGGCCGCGCGGCGATTCGTCCGCCAGACCGACTTCGATAACGTCGTCGCCGTCAATCCCGCGGCAGGCGGCTTCTTCGAGACCGACGGCCACGCGGTATATGCCAACGCCGGCCGTGAGACCGCCGTCTTCACAAAACAGGCGGGCGGACACTGGAGTTCCGAAAAATCGACCTTCCAGCCGCTTGGCCGCGCGCTGCTCAGCGGCCTCGTCGCCGACCCGCCGGGCGTCGTCTGGCTGGCGTCGGGCGACGGTCAACTCATCCGCTTCGACATGAGCCTGGCGCGCTCGCAGCCGACGCCGTTTCCGGTGTCGATCAGCCGCGTCACCGGCACCGACAGCCGCCTGCTGTTCGACCTCAGGGGCTCGACACGGCCCCCGCTCTCGCTGGCGTCGACCTCCAACAGCCTGCGCTTCGAGTATGCGGCGCAGACCTATCTCGACGAGGAGGGCCCGGAATACCAGACGCGCCTCGACGGCTTCGACACGGAGTGGTCGGCGTGGAGCCATCAGGCGTTCCGCGAGTACACGAACCTCGGAGCCGGCTCCTACACGTTTCGCGTGAAAGCGCGGAACTCGGCGGCGGCCGGCGCCGCTGAGGCGCCGTTCGCCTTTGCGATCCTGCCGCCGTGGTACCGCACGTGGTGGGCCTACGCGGCCTACGCACTGCTGGCGGGGCTGGGGCTGCTCACGCTGACGCGCGTCACGCGCGGCCGCGCGGTGGCGCGCGAACGCCAGCGGTCGCAGCTCACCGAGGCCAAGCTGCGCGCCGACGCCGCGGAATCGCTGGCCCAGACCGAACGCGAGGGCAAGAAGAACGTCGAGCTCCTGAGCGAGATCGGCCGCGAGATCACCTCGTCACTCGAGATCGAGACGATCTTCGGCAAGCTCTACGAACACGTCAACCAGCTCGCCGACGCCGACGTGTTCGGCGTCGGCCTCTATCGCCCGGACCGGCACGAGATCGAGTACCGGCTGGCCATCGAGAACGGCAAGCGCTACGCGCCGTATACGCGCGATACGACCGATCCCAACCAGCTGCCGGTGTGGTGCATCGATCATCGCGAGCCGGTGTTCATCAACGACGTCGTCGCCGAGCACGGCCGCTACATCGCCAGCTACCGCGAGAACAGCCAGGCACTCGAGGACGGCTCGATGTCGCAGCAGCCGCAGTCGCTGATTTATCTCCCGCTGGTCAGCAAGGACCGCGTGCTCGGCGTCATCACCATCCAGAGCCTTCGCAAGAACGCCTATACCCCGCATCACCTCAACGTGATGCGCAGTCTCGCCTCGTATACGGCGATCGCGCTCGACAACGCCGACGCCTATCGCCAGCTCAACGAGCACGAGCACGAGATCCGCCGGCTCTTCGAGGAAGCGCAGAAGGCGCGCGCCGTTGCCGAGGAGGCCGACGCCGCCAAGAGCGCGTTCCTCTCGACGGTGAGCCACGAGCTGCGCACGCCGCTCACCTCGGTGCTCGGCTTCGCGAAAATCATCAAGAAGCGCCTCGAGGATCGGATCTTCCCGATGATCACCAACCCGGAGCCGCGCGTCGCCCAGACCATCCGCCAGGTCGACGACAACCTCGGCGTGGTGATCAGCGAAGGGGAGCGCCTGACCAAGCTGATCGACGACGTGCTCGATCTGGCGAAGATCGAGGCGGGCAAACTCGAGTGGCATATGGAGCCGGTCAGCGTCGCCGAGGTCGTCGAGCGCGCGACGACCGCCACGGCCTCGCTCTTCGAGCAGAAGGGGCTTCGGTTGGCGAGCGAGGTCGCGCCGGGACTGCCGGCGATCGTCGGCGATCGTGACCGGCTGATCCAAGTGGTGATCAACCTCGTCTCGAACGCCGTCAAGTTCACGCCGGCCGGCACCATCACCTGCCGCGCCGCGCGGCGCGGCGGCAACATCGTCGTCAGCATCACCGACACCGGCGTCGGCATCGCGCCGGCCGATCAGCCGAAGGTGTTCGAGCGGTTCAAGCAGGTCGGCGACACGCTCACCGACAAGCCGAAGGGCACCGGCCTGGGTCTGCCGATCTGCCGCGAGATCGTCGATCACCACGGCGGCCGCATCTGGGTGGAGAGCGTGCCGGGCCAAGGCAGCACCTTCAGCTTCTCGCTGCCGCTGCCCGCGGCCGCGGCCGCCGACGCCAGCACTCCGGTCGAACTGGCAGCGCTCATCCGCCAGTTCCGCGACGAGGTGCTGGTCAGCACGCCGCAGTCGGGCGAGCGGCAGTCGCGCATCCTGGTGGTCGACGACGACCCGAACATCCGCGAACTCCTGACCCAGGAGCTGACCGACGCCGGCTACCAGGTGCTGTCGGCGGCCAACGGCCGCGAAGCGCTGACGGTCGTCCGCCGCGAGCGGCCGGACCTGGTCGTGCTCGACGTCATGATGCCGGAGATGAACGGCTTCGACGTCGCCGCGGTCCTCAAGAACGATCCGCAGACGATGGACATTCCGATCGTCATCCTGTCGATCGTCCAGGACCGTGAGCGCGGCTTCCGGCTGGGCATCGACCGCTATCTGACCAAGCCGATCGACACCGACCTGCTCTTTCGCGAGGTCGGCGCGCTCATCGAGCAGAAGAAATCGCACAAGCGGGTGATGGTCGTCGACGAGGACGCCTCGACGGTCAAGACGCTCACCGACGTGCTGACGGCGCGCGGCTACACCGTCGTCGAGGCGCGCGGTGGCGACCTGATCCAGCGCGCGGTCGCCAGCCAGCCCGACATCATCCTGCTCAACGCGCTGTCGCCGGCCCAGGCCGACGCGGTGCGACTGCTCCGCTTCGAAAAGGGCATGGAACACGTGCTCTTCCTGGTCTATCAGTAGAGGACCATTTGCATGGCGACGATTCTGATCGTGGACGACGAGGCGCATCTGCGCACCCTGATCCAGCAGACCCTGGAGGATCTCGAGGACGAAGGCGTCGAACTGCTGACCGCGGCGAACGGCGAGGAGGCGCTGGCCGCCATCGAGTCGGCGCGGCCGCAGCTCGTCTTCCTCGACGTGATGATGCCGAAGATGAACGGCTTCGACGTCTGCCAGCGCGCCAAGCGGGATCTCGGCCTGACCGACGTCTACGTCGTGCTCCTCACCGCCAAGGGCCAGGAGTTCGATCGCCAGCGCGGCCAGGAAGTCGGCGCCGATCTCTACATGACCAAGCCCTTCGACCCCGACGCCCTGCTGCAGAAGGCGCGCGACGTGCTCGGTCTCTGAGGCGATGGCAGCCGCGCCGCTCCGCGCCCTGCTCGGCAAGGCGGGCCAGACCCGGACGCTGGTGTCGACGATCGCCGACGCGCTCGCCGCGCCGGTCGCCATCGAGGACGCCGACGGCCGCGCCCTGTTCGGAGATCCGCTGGCCAGCGCCGCGGCGCGCGTACCGGTGGTCGTCGGGGAAACCCACCTCGGATGGGTCGCGGGCGGCGATCGCGCCGCCGCCGTCGCGGCACTGGTCGCGCATCTGGCCGGACGCGAGTCCGAACGCCACGCGCTCGGCGCCGAAGTCCTGCACCTCTACCGCGAAATCAATCTGATCTACTCGTTCTCCGAGAAGCTCGCCGCCCTGCTCGACCTCGAGCGCGTCGCCGCGCTGACCCTGCAGCAGGCCCGCCAGATGATCGTGGCCACCGACGGCGTCCTGATGCTGGTGGCCGAGGATGGCGAGACGCTGGCGCGCGTCGCCGGCTTCGGCGACGAACCGGAGCTGGGCGGATTCCGCCGCGGCCGCGGCATCATCGGCGCGGTGGCGGCGAGCGGCAACGGCGAGATCGTCAACGACGTCGCCGATGATCGCCGCCGCGCCGTCGACACCACCGGCATCCGCGCCGTCGTCTGCGCGCCGCTGACCGTCGGCGAACGCATCATCGGCATCATCGCGCTGGGCAGCACGGTGCCGATGGCCTACACCGCCGCGCAACTCAAGCTGCTGACGACGCTCGGCCTCCAGGCGGCGACCGCCATCGAGAACGCCCGGCTGTTCGAACGCGCGATGGAGTCGGCGCGCGAACGGGAACGCCTGTTGGCGCTCAACCAGCAGACCGAGCTGGCGCGGGCGAAGCTGCAGAGCGAGCTGACCGTGGCGTCACGCATCCAGGCCGATCTGTTTCCGTCGGAGTTGCCGCAGGCGGCCGGCTACGATCTCGCGGCGCGCAACCGCGCTGCCCGCTACTGCGGCGGCGATTACTACGACGCCCTCGTCACCGCCGACGGCGGCGCTGAGCTGCTGCTGTGCGTGGCCGACGTCGCCGGCAAGGGGCTGCCGGCGGCGCTGGTGATGAGCAACATGCAGGCGACGCTGCGGGCGCTGGCCGGCGGCGGCCTGCCGCTGC
This sequence comes from Vicinamibacterales bacterium, assembly GCA_036496585.1. Lineage (NCBI taxonomy): Bacteria > Pseudomonadati > Acidobacteriota > Vicinamibacteria > Vicinamibacterales > Vicinamibacterales bacterium. Next base: position 10,434 of record DASXLB010000007.1, on the reverse strand, counting down.
CCGAGCTGGCGCAGCGCGCCAGCGATCTGCTGTTTGCGGCGACCGCTCCGGAGAAGTACGTGACGGCGGCGCTGCTCAGGATCGCGACCGCCGACGGCAGCCTGCGGTTCGTCGGCGCCGGGCATCTCGATAACGTGATCGTCCGAGCCGACGGTTCGATCGTACCGCTGGCATCGACCGGTCTGCCGCTCGGGTTGATGGAGGGCGGCGGTCCCTACACCGAGACGACGCAGACGCTGGCCGCCGGCGATCTCGTGGTGCTGTATTCCGACGGTGTCACGGATGCGCAGAACGGCGACAGTGAGGAATTCGGCGAGTGCCGGCTCTATGAACTGCTCGCGCGACACGCGGGCGCCTCACCCGACGTCGTTGCCGACGCCGTGCTCGCGGCCGTGGATCTGTTCGTGGCCGGCGCGCCGCAGTTCGACGACATCACCATCCTGGTCCTGCGCCGGCGGTAGGCGGCCTGAGGCGGACCTGCCCGAATGCGCGAGCGGACCTGAAGGTCCGCGCTACGTCACCCGCCCCGCCGAATGCGCGAACGGACCTGAAGGGCCGCGCTACGTCACCCGCCCCGCCGAATGCGCGAGCGGACCTGAAGGGCCGCGCTACGTCACCCGCCCCGCCGAATGCGCGAGCGGACCTGAAGGGCCGCGCTACGTCACCCGCCCCGCCGAATGCGCGAACGGACCTGAAGGTCCGCGCTACGCCACCCGCCCCGCCGAATGCGCGAGCGGACCTGAAAGTCCGCGCTACGCCACCCGCCCCGCCGAATGCGCGAGCGGACCTGAAGGTCCGCGCTACGTCACCCGCCCCGCCGAATGCGCGAGCGGACCTGAAGGTCCGCGCTACGCCACCCGCGCCGCCGGTCGCGGCGAAGGCGACGTTGTTGATCGAGGTCGCGGCCGAAAAGCCACCGCGGGCTTGCTCCCCTTTTCGTAGCGCGGGCCTTCAGGCCCGCCGCCTACCGCTGATCGATCGGCAGGAACGTCTGCGGGTACGACGGACCGATGTAGTCGGTGCGCGGGCGGATCAAGCGGTTGTTCTTGTATTGCTCGAGGCAGTGGGCCGTCCAGCCCGAGACCCGGCTCACCGCGAAAATCGGCGTGAACAGATCGATCGGGATGCCGAGCGTGTAGTAGGTCGACGCCGAGTAGAAGTCGACGTTCGGATAGAGCTTCTTCTCGCCGGTCACGAGTTGTTCGATGCGCTGCGACATCTCGTACCAGTGCGTGTTGCCGGCGCGCTCGCCCAGCTCCTTCGACATGCGGCGCAGGTGCGTCGCACGCGGATCCTCGGTGCGGTAGACGCGGTGGCCGAAGCCAGGAATCTTGATCTTCTTGGCGAACTTGCCGCGGACGGCCTCGTCGATACGCTCCGGCGGGGCCTCCGGCCCGATCTCGATGAGCAGGCGCATGACGTCGGCGTTGGCGCCGCCATGCAGCGGCCCCTTCAGCGCGCCAATCGCGCCAACCACGGCCGAGTAGATGTCGGAGAGCGTCGCCGCAATCACGCGGCCGGCGAACGTCGACGCGTTCAGCTCGTGATCGGCGTGCAGGGTGAGCGCGATGTCGAACGCGTGCACCGCCAGCGCGTTGGGCCGTTCGCCTTTCAGCATGTAGAGGAAGTTGGCCGCGTGGCCCAGCGCCGGATCAGGCTGGATCGGTCCGCCGCCCGTCTGCAGCCGCCCGCAGGTGGCGACGATGCTGGCCATCTGTGCGGTGAGGCGTACGGCCTTGCGGTACTGGGCCTGCGGGGAGCTGTCGTTGACTTCCGGATCGTACTGGCCGAGCGCGGAGATCAGCGTCCGCAGCATGTCCATCCCGTCGGACGGGGGCAGCTGCTTCATCAGTCGCAGGATCGGCTCCGAAACCGGACGCGCCGCGGCGAGCTGCGACTGCAGGTCGCCGAGCTCGGCGCGGGTGGGCAGCCGTCCGTGCCAGAGGAGATAGCAGGTCTCCTCGAACGTCGCGCCCTGGGCCAGATCGTGGATGTCGTAGCCGTAGTACGCGAGAACGCCGCGATTCCCGTCGAGATAACAGATCGACGAGGTCGCGGCGACGACGTCTTCCAGCCCTGCCTTCGGCTTCGCTTCTTCTACCGCCATGACCGGATCATATCAAGTCGCGGGAGCGGGGCAGGGGAAAGGCCCCTGGCGGGCCTACTTGGCGATTTCCGGCGACATTTCTTCGCCTCCGGAGAACTGCTGCAGGATCGAGAGGAGTCCCGTGTAGAGGAAGCCGACCTGGAAGAGCATCAGGAACGGCAGCGTGCCGTAGATCTGGTTGATGAGGGCGTAGAACACCGTACCGGTGAAATACAGCCCCAGCGCCAGCTCGATCAGCGACTGCACGCCGACCTTCTGCTGGTACTTCTTGCCGGCCCACTCGTCGCTCTGGCGTTCGATGCCGTACTTGGGCGTGCGCGCGAACTCGCTTTCCTTGTGGAACATCGCCTCGAGCACCGCGCGTGTGTTGTTCACGCACAGGCCGATGCCGATCGACATCAGGAACGGCAGGTACTTCAGGCGCGACCGCCAGTCGGCGTGCAGCTCGCGCTGCGACACCATGTAGAAATTGAAGAACGACATCGTCGCGGCGAAGAACATCGGGATGTCGATGAGCAGCATCTCGGTCCAGCCCATGTTGTACCGGACGTACATGGCCGGGAACATCAGCACCGAGAGCGCGCACATCAGCAGGTAGTTGAAGTTGGCGGTCAGGTGGAAGAACGCCTCCACCTTCACCTTCAACGGCTGCTTAGAGCGCAGGATGCGCGGCAGCAGCTTCATGCACGTCTGGATCGACCCCTTCGCCCAGCGGTGCTGCTGCGACTTGAACGAGTTCATCTCGACCGGCACTTCGGCCGGCGAGACGACCTGCGGCAGGAATACGAAACGCCATCCGACCAGCTGCGCCCGATAGCTGAGGTCGAGATCCTCAGTGAGCGTGTCGTGCTGCCAGCCGCCGGCCGCATCGATGGCGGCGCGCCGCCAGATGCCGGCGGTGCCGTTGAAGTTGAAGAAACAGCCCGAACGGTTGCGGCCGCCGTGCTCCAGGATGAAATGCGCGTCGAGCAAAATCGACTGCACCTTGGTCAGGAGCGAATAGTCCTGGTTGATGTGTCCCCAGCGTGCCTGCACCATCCCGACCGTGGCGTCGGCGAAGTGCGGCAACGTCCTCATCAGGAAATCTCGCGGCGGAATGAAGTCGGCGTCGAAAATCGCGATGTAGTCGGCCTTGGCGGCTTTCAGGCCGGCCTCGAGCGCGCCGGCCTTGTAGCCGGTGCGATCCACGCGGTGCAGGTACTGGATGTCGAAGCCGCGCGCCGCGTGCCGGCGGACTGCGAGCTCGGCGATGTCGGTCGTCTCGTCGGTCGAGTCGTCCAGCACCTGAATCTCCAGCCGATCCCGCGGATAGTCCATTTCGCAGACCGCGTCGATCAGCCGGTCCGCCACGTACATTTCGTTGTAGATCGGCAGCTGGATGGTGACGCACGGCAGATCGGCGAGCGGCAGCGGCGCCAGAGCCGGCGGGACCCGCTCCCGGTTTTTCATGTATAGATAAACCAGGTAGTAGCGATGCCAGCCGTAGATCGCCAGAATGCTCAGGACGAAAAAGTACAGAACGAGGATGAGTGTCTCAGTCAGCGACGGCATATGAAGGGATCAAGGGCACAGGCAGTCCAATCGATGATGTTATGGTCCAGCTCACGGCAAAGTCAAACATTTTGAGCAACTTGGCGCAATGAACCGCCAGCAGCTCCGCACTCTCCTCGACGACGTCCGGTCGGGCGGTACCACGACCGAGGCGGCCCACGAGCAGCTCCTTCAATTCCTGCGCCAGAGCCCCTTCGAGGACCTGGGGTTCGCCCGCGTCGACCATCATCGCCAGCTCAGGCAGGGATTCCCCGAGGTGGTGTTCGGCCAGGGGAAAACACCCGGACAAATCGCCGCCATCGGGAAGACCCTCGTCGGCGCCGGTCAGAACCTCCTGGTGACACGCACCGTCGCCGACGCACACCGCGCCGTCGCGTCGGAGGTGCCTGCCGCGCGCTTCCACGAGGTCGCCCGCTGCATCACCTGCGAGGTGCACCCCGCCCCGAAAGGACACGGCACCATTGTCATTGCCGCCGCCGGCACCGCCGATTTGCCGGTCGCCGAGGAAGCGGCCGTCACCGCGGAGATTATGGGCAATACGGTCGACCGCGTGTATGACGTTGGTGTGGCGGGGCTGCATCGGCTCCTCAAGGAGCACGCCCGCCTCACGGCCGCCCGCGTAATCGTCGTCTGCGCCGGAATGGAAGGAGCCCTGCCCAGCGTCGTGGCCGGGTTGGTGGACGTGCCTGTGCTGGCCGTGCCGACCAGCGTCGGCTACGGCGCCAGTTTCGGGGGATTGACCGCGCTCCTGGCCATGCTCAATTCCTGCGCCACGGGAGTGTCGGTTGTGAACATCGACAACGGCTTCGGTGCGGCCGCCATCGCCTCATCGATCAACCACCTGGGGTGATGTGGAAATGTGGAGATGTGGAAATGTAAAAATGTGAACATTTCCACCTTTCCACATCTCCAAATTTCCACATATACTTGAGGATTGCGCTTCGCCCCGGCGCAATCCCCTGTCGCATCCATGCACGCTGGAGCGCTGAAGGCGCTGGAGTTCGATCGGATCGTCGACGCCGTCGCCCGGCTGGCGCAGACGCCGCCCGGCGCGCTGCGTCTGGCGGCGCTGCATCCCGCCGACGCCGCAGACGCGGTTGCAGCGGCGCTGGCCGAGACCGCTGAAACGGCGCGGTTCCTCTCCGGCAGCGGCGAGATCCTGCTCCGCGCGCCGGCGGATCTCGACACGATCCTGACGGCGCTCGCCGTCGAGGGACGCGCTCTCGAGGCCCTGCAGCTGCTGGGACTCTCGACCCTTCTCGCCTCCATCGACGTGACAGTCGGCGGCATACGCCGGCAGCAGGCCGCCTTTCCCCTGCTCGCCGCCACGACCGAGCACGCGGCCGGCTTCGATCGGGAATCCGCCGATGTCCGGCGCAAGATCGATCCCGCCGGCGAAGTGGTGGACGATGCCAGCCCGGAGCTGAGGAGCCTGCGCGACCGGCTCCGCAAGCAGCGCGCGCGTCTGCGCGGGACGCTCGAATCGTACCTGCGCGGCAAGGACACGTCGAAGTACCTGCAGCAGCAGATCGTCACCGATCGCAACGGCCGCTACGTGCTCGTCGTCCGCGCCGAGCATCGGACGGCGATTCCGGGAATCGTCCACGGCAGCTCGGCGACCGGCGCGAGCCTGTATCTCGAGCCGCTCAGTACCGTCGAGATCAACAACGACATCGTGGCGCTGGAGCAGCAGGAGCAGGAGGAGGTACGGCGGATCCTGCTGATGCTGACCGACGCCTTCCGCCAGCGCGGCGCCGATCTCAATTGCACCATCCAGGCGGCGACGGCGCTCGACGTCCTTCAGGCGAAGGCCCGCTACTCGCTGAGTATCGGGGGAATCGAGCCGCGCCTCTCCGTCGCCGTGAGCGAACGAACGGCGGGGTCCGCCTGGGCGGGGGCCGCCGGGGCGAAGCCCGGGTCCCAGGACGGGCGCCTCGAGCTCCGCGGAGCGCGGCATCCCTTGCTCGTCACGAAGTTCGCCGGTTCGGCGGGATCGGGCCGGCCCGCTCCGGCGAAGGATGTCGTCCCTGTCGACATCCTCCTCGTCCCGCCTGCGCGGGTCCTGGTGATCACCGGCCCGAACACCGGCGGCAAGACCGTGACGCTGAAGACCGCCGGCCTGCTGCCGCTCATGGCGCAGGCGGGGCTGCTGATTCCGGTCGCCGCGGGATCGCAGGTGCCGGTCTTCCGGAGCGTGTTCGCCGACATCGGGGACGAGCAATCGATCGCCGAAAGCCTGAGCACGTTCTCCGCGCACATCGCCAACATCGTCGCCTCCGACCGGGCGCTGGTGCTGCCGGCGCTCGTCCTGCTCGACGAAGCCGGCGGCGGCACCGATCCGAACGAGGGCGGCGCGCTGGCGACGGCGATCATCGACCAGTTCCGCCAGCGCGGCGCGATGGTGGTGGCGACCACGCATTTCGACGTGCTGAAAACCTACGCGTCGACCACCCAGGGCGTGAGCTCGGCGGGCTTCGGCTTCAACCCCGAGACCTTCGCCCCGACCTACCGCCTGCACTACGGATCGCCGGGCAGCAGCCTGGCGCTCGAGATCGCGACGCGTCTCGGCCTGCCGGCCGCGATCATCGAAAAGGCGCGGGCACAGCGCACGGCCCGCGAGGCCCAGCTCGCCGAACACCTGGCCAAGGTGGAGCGCGAGGTCCAGTCGCTCGATCACGAGCGCCGGCTCGTGGCGCGCGAGCGGCAGATGCTCGAAGCGTCGCAGGCGAAGCTGCAGGGGCGCGAGCACGACCTGCGCGATCGCGAGGAGACGTTCCGGCGCCGCCTCGATCAGAAGCTCGACGAGCGGCTGCGCGAGGCGCGCCGCGAGATCGACGCCGTGGTCGACGCGTTGAAAGCGCGAACCTCGTCGATCGCCGCCGACGCCGAGCGGCGCGCTGCGCGGCTGGTGCCGACCGGCGAGATCGGCTCGGCTCGGGCCGACGCGCGCGCGGCGATCGAACAAGCCGGCAGCAAGGCGCGCGAGGCGTCGAGCGGTCTGAGCGCGGCGCCCGTGGCCCCGGCCGGCCCCCAGCGGCCCGCGGCGGTCGGCGACAGAGTGGCGGTCGGCCCGCTCGGACTCGAGGGGGTCGTCCAGTCGATCCACGATCATCAAGCCGAGGTGGACGTGCGCGGCAAGCGCATGCGCGCGCGCGTCGACGATCTGCGCGTGCTGGCTGGTGGCGGCGGCACTCCACCGAAGCCGCAGGTGCGCGTCCACGTCGAACTGGCGCGGCGCGACGCGGCAATCGCCTCCGAGATCAACGTCATCGGCGCCACCTCTGACGATGCGGTCGGCCGGGTCGAACGGTTCCTCGACGAGGCGGCGATCGGCGAGCTCAGGAGTCTGCGGATCGTCCACGGCTACGGCACCGGCGCCCTGCGGCGCTCGATCGCCGAATTCCTGCGCGAGCACCCGTTCGTCTCGCACTTCGGCCCGGCCCCCAACAACCAGGGTGGCGGCGGCGTCACGGTGGTGGAGCTGAAAGAATGACGCCCCCGCCACTCCAGAACTAGGATGCCGCTTTTCCCCGCCACCTTCGTCGACGAGTTGAAGTCGCACCTGGACATCGTCCAGATCGTCGGCGAACGCGTGCACCTGCGGAAGGCCGGCGGCGCGTCGTGGAAGGGGCTGTGTCCGTTTCATGGCGAGAAGACGCCATCGTTCGTCGTCCACGGCGACCGGCAGTTCTTCCACTGCTTCGGCTGCGGCGCGACGGGCGACGTGTTCGAGTTCGCCAAGCGGATGGACACGCTGACGTTCCCGGATGCCGTCCGCCAGCTCGCCGGGCGTGCCGGCCTGACGGTGCCGGAACCGGAAGACGCCAAGGCCGACGCCGAGAGCGCGCGCGAGCGGGAAGCGATTCTGAAGGTGCACGAGGTCGCCGCGGCCTGGTTCACCGCGCAGCTCCACGCCCCCGTCGGACGGGCCGCGCTGCGGGTCGTCGGCGAGCGCGGCATGACCGGCGAGACCATCGAGCTCCTGGGGTTCGGCTACGCGCCGAACACCGGCCTGCGCGCGCACCTGCTGCAGCGCGGCTTCGCCGATCCGCTGCTGATGAAGAGCGGGCTCGTCGTGCCGCGCGACGGCGGCGAGCCGCGCGACCGGTTCCGCAACCGGCTGATGATCCCGATTCACCGCGATACGGGGACCGTCATCGCCTTCGGCGGGCGCGCGATGGAAGCGGGCCAGGAACCGAAGTACCTCAACTCACCGGAGACGCCCATCTACGTCAAGGGGCGGACGCTGTATGGCCTGAACTGGAGCAAGCCGGCAATCGCGCGGCTGAAGTTCGCCGTCCTGGTCGAGGGGTACTTCGACTGGGCGCAGGCCTGGCAGGCGGGCATTCAGAACGTCGTGGCCTCCTCAGGGACGGCCCTGAAATCCGCGCAGGTGAAGCTGCTGCAGCGGTATGCCTCCAAGGTGGTGCTGAGCTTCGATCCGGATGCGGCCGGCCAGAAGGCGGCAGCCGAGACGTCGGAACTCTTTGTGACGGAGGGTTTTCAGGTGAACGTCGCCGTGCTGCCCGCCGGCGATGATCCCGATAATTACATCCGCAAGCAGGGGGCCGCCGCCTACCAGGAACAATTGCGGGCGTCCCGACAGTATCTGGATTATCTGCTCGATCGGTCGGCGGCCGCCGAAAACCTGTCAACGGATGAGGGGCGTCGGTCGTTCCTAGGGAAGATGCTGGCGGTGGCGGCCCGGATTCCCGACGCGGCGCAGCGCGACCAGTTCGCCGATCGGCTGTCCCACAAGGCGAGGATTACGGAAGAGGTTGTCAGGGCCGAGATTCGGAAGGCGGCCGTCCTGCGGCAGACCGACGTCGCGCAGGTGGAACGCCGGGTCCCCGCGCTGGGTCAAATAAAGGTGGCCGAGCGCGGGCTCATCTGGGGTCTGATCCGTGAGCCCGCCAAGGCGATGGCGGCCATTGCTGAGCTGGAAACCGAGGATTTACAAGGATTAGCGACCGCTTCCATTCTCGGGCAGGCCCGATCCCTGCACGCCTGGGAGCCGGCCGCGATACCGGAAGCGCTGTTCGAGCGTCTAAACGAAGGGGAAACCGCGGTGGTTCAAAACATTGCGGCGGACAAGCGGGCTCCGGCCGAGGTGTCTGATTGCGTCGGCACCCTGCGCAAACAACGACACGACCGGGAGCGGGCGTTCATCCAGCAGGAAATCGACCGGCTGCAGGAGAGTCCGGCAGGGCGCGACGGCGAACGTTTGAACGAATTGCTCAGAAAGAAGGAAGCGCTTCAGCGGATCGGTCATACTGAAGGGCTCGCGCACTAATATTACGCGGCCCGGACCGCGAGGTCCGGTGTCAGGAGGACACGGCGTTGTCGATTGAAGAAAAATACGACGAGGTACGGCAACTCATCTCCATGGGCAAGGAGAAGGGCTATCTCCTCTACGACGAGGTCAACGAGCTGCTGCCGGCAGACATCACCTCGTCCGACGAACTGGACGATCTGTTCAGCACGTTCGGGAGCGCCGGCATCGAGGTCGTCGATTCCGAGAAGACCTACCGCGAAGAGAAGCTGCTCGATCGGACCGGCGAAGGCGCCGAGGAGCTCGAGCTCGATCTGACGCCGGGCGCGCTCGACAAGACGAACGACCCGGTGCGCATGTACCTGCGCGAGATGGGCACCGTGCCGCTGCTCACCCGCGAAGGGGAAGTCGAGATCGCCAAGCGCATCGAGCGGGGCAAGCTGGCGGTGATCAAGTCGATTTCGCGCACCCCGACGATCGCGCGCGAGATCATGAAGATGGGCGATCAGCTGCGCAATGACGAGCGCAGCATCCGCGAGCTGGTCACCTTCATCGACGACGAGCTGACCGACGAGAAGATCGACGACCGCAAGAAGCAGGTCCTGCGCCAGATCGACAACGTCCGCAAAGCCTGGCAGGCGGCCGAGAAGTGCAAGGAGAAGCTCGCCGACACCGCCAAGGGCTCCACCGCGCGGGAGAGAAAGAAGTACCGCAAGGTGCGGTGGGAGTCGATGCGCGCCCAGATCGAGGTCTCGCGCCTGATCCGCAAGATCGAGTTCACCGAGACGATCAAGCGGCGCATGATCGAGCAGATCAAGGACAAGGTCGCGGCCGTCCAGAGCCTGCAGCGGCAGATCGCCTACATCGAGCGGCAGCTGACGATGAAGAACCGCCGCCCCAAGCTCAAAGAGGACGACCGCAAGAACCTGCAGAAGCAGCAGAAGGAGCTGAAGCTGCAGGTCAACACGATGGCGGCAGAACTCGAGGAGAAGCCCGAGCAGCTGCTCCGCACGCTCGAGACCATCTCGAAGGGCGAGGCACAGGCTGAGCAGGCGAAGAAGGAGCTGGTCGAGGCCAACCTCCGTCTCGTCGTCTCGATCGCGAAGAAGTACACCAACCGCGGCCTGCAGTTCCTCGATCTGATCCAGGAGGGCAACATCGGCCTGATGAAGGCGGTCGACAAGTTCGAGTACCGCCGCGGCTACAAGTTCTCGACCTACGCGACGTGGTGGATCCGCCAGGCGATCACCCGCGCCATCGCCGACCAGGCGCGGACCATTCGCATCCCGGTCCACATGATCGAGACGATCAACAAGCTGATTCGTACCTCGCGAGCGCTGGTGCAGGAGCTCGGCCGCGAGCCCACCTCGGAAGAGATCGCGCAGCGGATGGACATCCCGGTCAGCAAGGTCCGCAAGGTCCTGAAGATCGCGCAGGAGCCGATCTCGCTCGAGACGCCGATCGGCGAGGAGGAAGATTCGCATCTTGGCGACTTCATCGAAGA